>NZ_JYFT01000052.1:0-155086 GCF_000931385.1 Pseudomonas sp. FeS53a | reverse complement strand
GATCAACGCCGAACTGCACGCCCGGCAACTGGCAATGGTCACCGGCCGCAACGACGTCGACGCCACCACCCTCGCCGCCACCGCCAAGGCCGACGACGGCACCGACAAACCCCAACTGGCCATCGACAGCAGCGCCCTGGGCGGCATGTACGCCGGCGCCATCCGCCTCGTCGGCACCGAACAGGGCGTCGGCGTCAAACTGGCCGGCGACATGGCCGCCAGCGGCGGCGACATCCAGATCGACGCCAACGGCAAGCTCACCCTCTCCCAGGCCGCCGCCAGCCGGGATATCGCCCTCAAGGCGCAATCGATCGAACTGGGCAACAAGACCTACGCCGGCCGTAACGTCAAAGCCGAAGCGGCCCAGAGCCTGACGCTGGAAAAAGACCGGAGCCTGGCGGCCGGTGCGCAGATCGACCTGAAGGCCGAGCAGCTCGGCAACCAGGGCGTGATCGAAGCGGGGGTCAATCGCGACAACAGCCGCAACACCACGGGTGATGTGAAGCTCAGTGGCGGCTCCCTGCGTAACCAGGGCACCGTGGTGGCCAGCCGAGATCTCGAGGCCGCGCTCACCGGCACGCTGGATAACCGCGCAGGTGCTATCAGCGGCAAGGTCAACACCCGGGTGGCGGCCAAGGCGCTGGACAACCGCGACGACGGCCTGCTGCTGTCCAAGGGCAGCGTCACGGTGGATGCCGAATCACTGGACAACCGCAAGGGCGCGATTGCCGCCGACCAGTCCCTGAACATCAAGGTCGCCCAGCGCCTGGACAACCAGGAAGGTGAGCTCTCCAGCCGAGCAGCGACCACCATTGACGCCGGACAGCTGGACAACCGGGGTGGCCAGCTCAGCGCAGACCGCACCCTGACCGTCAGTGCCGACGCGCTGGACAACAGTGCAAAAGGCACCTTGAGCAGTCGCGGCAGCCTGGTGGTGCAGAAGGCGGCCCTGAACAACCAGGGCGGTACCGTCGTTGCCGATCAGCGCCTGGACATCACCGGCCAGCGCCTCGACAACCGGGGTGGCGTGGTCAGCAGCAGGGGCAATGCGAGCGTTGCGGTAGAGGGCGTTCTGGACAACGCCGGGCCGGGCCGTGTCGTGGCCGAAGGCGCGCTCCAGGTCACTGCCCGCGAGCTGCGCAACAACGCCGCCGGCCAGGTGGGGGCAAAGGGTGACGTCGAGATCAAGGTCGACACCCTTGCCCAGCAGGGCGGCGAGTTGCTCAGCCAGGGCCACCTGAGCCTAGAAGCACGGCAGCTGGACAACCTCAGCGGCGGCCTGATTGCGGCTCGCCAAGGCATCGATGTGCGCGTCAGCGAGCGCCTGCGCAACAGCGGCGGAGAAATCTCCACCCAAGGCCAGGCTGACATCCGCGCCCAGGCCATAGCCGGACAAGCCCCCGCCGTACTGGACAACAGCCAGGCCGGCCTTATCTCGGCCGACCAGGGCCTGACCCTGACCGTCCAGCGCCTGCTCAACCACACCAAGGGCGTGCTGACCGCACGTGATCGGCTGGTGGTCCGGGGTGAAAGCCTGGACAACAGCGCCGGTGGCGTGGTCAACGGCCAGGGCAGCCTGGACCTTACCCTCCAGGGCGGGCTGGTCAACCAGCAGGGCCTGATCACCAGCACCGCCGGCCTGCACCTCGAGGCGGCCAGCCTCGACTCCAGCCAGGGAGGCGAAGTGTCCTCCAAGGGCGACCTGCGCCTGAGCGTGGCTCGCCTGATCCAGCAGCAGGGGCGCCTGATCGGCGAAGCCGCCGTGCACCTGGACCTGCAAGACGGCGACCTGGACAACCGCGGCGGCCTGCTCAGTGCCAAAGGGCCGCTCACCCTCGAACGCCTTGCCAGGCTGGACAACCGGGGAGGCGAGCTGTCCAGCCGCCAGGGTTACAACCTGAAGGCGCAGGCCATCGACAACGGCGACCAGGGCAAGCTGATCAGCACGGGCCAGCTCGACATCGACCTGGGGCAAGGCGCGCTGCGCAATGCCGGAGCCGGACTGGTCTCCGGCTGGAAAGGACTGACGGTCAGGGCCGGCAGCCTCGACAACCGCAGCCAGGGCACCCTGTCCAGCCGTGATGGCGACCTGCAGATCACCCTGAGCGGCGCGCTGGACAACCGCGATGCCGGTGCCCTGGTCGGCAAGGGCGCGCTCTCGGTCGACGCACAGCGCCTGGACAACCGCACAGGGGGCGTCGTCTCCAGCGTGGGCGACCTGAGCCTCACGCTCGCCGATACCCTCGACAACCGCACCGGCCAGATCAGCAGCCAACAGGCGGCCAGCATCCACGCCAACCGCCTGGACAACAGCGCGGGTGAGCTGACCAGCAAAGCCGCGATGACCCTCACCCTGACCGGGCAGTTGATCAACGCGCAAAAGGCCCGCCTGGCCAGTGGCGGCCCGCTGGTGCTCCAGGCTGCCGCCCTCGACAACCGCGGGGGCAGCCTGATCAGCCAGCAGCTGATGAAGCTGACCACCGGCGACCTGAACAACGCCGGTGGCACCCTGGCAGCTCGCAATGGCCTGGAACTGCTGCTCAGCGGCGTGCTGGACAACAGCGCCGATGGCCTGGTGCACAGCCAGCAAGGTCTCATCGACCTGCAGGCGCAACGCCTCGACAACGAGGGCGGCAACCTCAGTGGCCAACAGGGCGTGGTCGCCAGACTGGAGGGCGCGCTGAACAACCGCAGTGGCCGCCTCGAAACCACACAAGGCGACCTGGACCTGCGTAGCACAGGCGACCTGGACAACCACGGTGGCGTCCTCAACAGCCTGCAGGGCGGGCTGACCGTCACCAGTGGCGGAGCGTTCGACAACGCCTCGGGCACCGCCCAGGCGCAAGCCGTGACCGTCACCGCCAAGGCCCTGGGCAACCAGGGTGGGCATCTCTCTGCACTCAGCGGCGAAACCCGCATCGACCTGGGCACTGGCACCCTCCAGAACCAGGGGGGCGGCCTCTACGCCCACCAACTGCTGAACGTGATCGCCGGCGATTTCGACAACCGGGCCGACAGCGGAGGCGAGGGCGGCAAGGTGGCCGCCGAGCGCATCGACTTCACCCTGTCCGGCGCCCTGCGCAACGGCAACGGCCTGCTCGAAAGCAGCAGCACCCTGCGCCTTGCCGCCGCTCGCATCGACAACCAGTACGGCCGCCTGCGGGCACTGGGCCAGGCAGGGAGCACCCGGATCCTCGGTAGCGCGCTGGACAACCGCAACGGCACCCTGGAAACCGCCAACGCCGAACTGGCGCTGGACGTCGATGACCTCTACGGCACCGGCGGCAGCATCGTCCACACCGGTGCCGGGCGTTTCGGCCTCAGCACTGCCCAGGTCATGGGCGGCGGGGGCAACCTCAGCACCCAGGGCAGGCTGAACCTCAGCGCCAGCAACTGGACCAACAGCGGCGTGCTGGAGGCGGACCAACTGGTCCTCGACATCGGCACCTTCACCCAGACCGCCAGCGGCAAGCTGGTTGCACGGCAGTCCTTCAGCGGCAGCGGGGAGAACTGGACCAACCACGGCGTGCTCGCCAGTGACGGCAGCTTCACACTCAACCTGAGCGGCGCCTACACCGGCCAGGGACAGCTCTCCAGCCTGGGCGAGCTGACCCTGAACACGGGCAGCCTCGATATCGCCAGCAGCGCCCGGATCGCAGGGGGCGCGGCCAGCACCCTCACCGTCAGCGGACTGCTGGCCAACCAGGGACGCATCACTTCTGCCGGCAGCCTGACGGCCCGCGCCGGCACCCTCGACAACTACGGCACCCTCGGCAGCGCCGGCCTGTTGCGCCTCGAGACGCCATCGCTGCTCAACGAAAAAGGCTTGATCTTCAGCGGCGACGACATGGCGTTGCGGGTCAAGCGCTTCACCAACCGCTATGCCGACGTGTACAGCCTGGGTCGACTGGACGTCGCGCTCGACGACGCCGGAGCCTGGGCGAGCAGCGTCAGCAACTTGTCCGGCAACCTGGAAAGTCAGAGCGACCTCGTTCTTCGTGCATCGACCCTGGAAAACCAGCGCGACGTCCTGAACATCGATAACAAGGGGGTCTATACCGCACGTGTCACGGAGCTGCCGTGTAGCAGGCAATACGTTGGCGACTGCAAGGGGGGGAACCGTAACGGCATTTTCCAGGTCGTCCAGCGTGACAAGCTCGAGGTATCGGGCAGCGCTGCTTCCAACATTACCGCCGGGCGTAACCTGGTCATCAATGGCGGCGAATTACTGAATAAGGCCAGCAACATCGCTGCTGGTGATGGCCTGAACATCGAGGTCGCCAACCTCAGCAATGTGGGGATCGTTGGGGGTGAAACTCAGACCACCCGCACCTTCGTTACAGCCCGTAAAACGTTGGGCGGACACATAGGCAGGGCGAATGAAATCACCCAGAAATACTGGTTCGAGAGCCCAGGGTACAACCCGAACGATATAGGCGGCCTGCAAGGTGCAGTCAGCAACTTCATTTCCCGAACCGAGAGTGAAATCTACAGCCTTGGCAAGACTGAACAGCTTTCCACGGGGGACCAGAGTTACGCCGCTGTAATCCAGGCCGGCGGCGGAAAGGTGGAGGTGCGCACCGGTAATAACTTCGATAGCAGCGTGATTCGCCCCGGCTACACCTACATCGGCGGCGGCAAGCGCACTGATACCAGCGCACCGGGATCGCAAGCCTCGACTGTTGTCACCTTTAATCCTCAACTGCCGCCGGACCTGCAACAGTTGCAGGTCAACCCCCTGACATTGCCCGGCTTCAGCCTGCCACAAGGTGATAACGGGCTGTTCCGCCTGAACACCCAGGCAGCCAATGACGATGGCGCCAGCCAGGCGAAAAGCCTCGCCAACAGCGGCGCCTGGCAGGTGCAGGGCAGCCAGGTTGCGGGTAGCACCCCGGCGGATACCGGCACACGAGCACCCTCGGGGGTTGGCCAGGTCTCCATGGGCGAGGTGCCCGTCAAGGGCCACAAGTACCTGATCGAAACCAACCCGGCTTTCGCTGATCTGACGCGCTTCCTCAACTCCGACTACCTGCTGGGCAAGCTGGGATACGATCCGGACAAGGCCCAGAAGCGCCTGGGCGATGGCCTTTACGAACAGCGATTGATCCGCGAGGCAGTGGTGGCTCGTACGGGCCAGCGTTACCTCGCCGGTCTAGGCAGTGATGAAGCACTGTTCCGCTACCTGATGGACAACGCCATCGCCAGCAAGCAGGCCCTCAACCTCGCCCTGGGCGTGAGCCTGAGTGCCGAGCAGGTCGCGGCCCTGACCCACGACATCGTGTGGATGGAAGAGCACGAAGTACAGGGCGAGAAGGTCCTGGTGCCGGTGCTCTACCTGGCCCAGGCGCAAGGCCGCGTGGCACCTAATGGCGCCCTTATCCAGGGCCGTGATGTCACCCTCATCAGCGGCGGCAGCCTGAACAACCAGGGCACCCTGAAGGCCAGCCAGAACCTCAGTGCCAGTGCCGTCAACCTCACCAACAGCGGATCGATGCAGGCCGGTGAGCGCCTGAGCCTGCTGGCCACCGAGAGCATCCGCAATGCCCAGGGCGGGATCATCGCCGGGCGTGATGTCTTGGTGAAAGCCCTGAGCGGCGACCTCACCAATGAGCGCAGCATCACTGACCACCAAAGCGCCGTGGGCGATCAGCGCTGGCGTGCGAGTTTTGCCGACAGTGCTGCTCGCATCGAAGCACTCAACCGCCTGGAGATCAGCGCTGGCCGAGACGTCAGGAACTTGGGGGGCGCGCTAGATAGCCGTGGAGACCTGGCGATCCAGGCAGGGCGTGACGTCGCCATAAGCTCGGTTGAACTCAACCGCGAACGCATAAACGGCACGCGATCGGCGACCCGCAGTACCACACAACTGGGGGCTGCAGTCAGCGCTGGGCGTGACCTGAGTGTGACTGCAGGGAATGACCTGAATGTGGTCGCCAGCGCCGTTCGTTCAGACCGTGACCTCAGCCTCTCCGCCGTACGCGACGTGACCATAGCCTCGGCAGCAGACGAGCAGCACCGTTACAGCAAGTCCAAGAAAGTCACCAGCCAGCAGGATAGCGTGACCCAGGTGGGCAGTGAGCTCAGTGCCGGCGGCGACCTGTCGGTGAAGGCTGGCGAAGACCTGCGCGTCGTCGCCAGCCAGCTCAAGGCCGAAGACGAGGCCTACCTGTACGCCGGCGGCGATCTCGAGCTGCTGGCTGCACAGAACAGCTCCTATGCCTCCTACTACTCGCGCAAGAAAAAGGGCGGTGCATTCTCCAGTTCCACCAAGACGCGTTATAGCGTCGATGCCACCAGCGAGGCCCAGGGGAGCCTGGTCAGTGCCAACACCGTGGACCTGCGCGCCCAGAACGACATACGTGTCCACGGCAGTGACGTGGTGTCGACGGAGCGCACATCCCTGCAGGCCGGCCGCGATGTCGATGTTCGCGGCGTTACCGAAAGCCATTATCAGGAGCGCTACGAACAAAAGAAAAAGTCCGGCCTGATGAGCAGCGGCGGTATCGGCATCACGCTGGGTTCCTCAAGCCTCAAGGGCAGCCAGCAGAGCACCGTCGAAACCACCCGGGCCAGCACGGTTGGCAGCGTACAGGGGGACGTGGAAATCCAGGCCGGCAAGGCCTTGGGCGTCACAGGCTCGGACGTGGTTGCGGGTCGTGACATCCGTCTGACCGGACAGGAAGTGTCGATCAGCGCCGCCGAGAACCACAGCCGCAGCGAGCAGCGCCAGGAAAGCAAAAAAAGCGGCCTGACCCTGGCCCTCTCCGGTGCAGTGGGTGCCGCCGTCAATACCGCCTATGAAACTGCACAGGCTGCGCGTGATTCCGAGCAGTCTGGCGATAGCCGCATGGCAGCCCTGCAGGGCGTCAAGGCCGGCTTGAGCGGTTATCAGGCCTGGCAGGCGGCTGAGCAAGGCGGTATGACCGCCGACAACGCTAGCCAGTTCGTGGGTATCAGCCTGTCGCTGGGTACCCAGAAGTCCAGCTCCAAGCAGGTCCTGGAACAACAGGTCAGCCAGGGTAGCAATGTCAATGCCGGGCGGGACCTGAGCATTCAGGCCCGGGGTGTGGAAGGTCAGGGCGGTGACCTGAACGTGGCCGGCAGCGGCCTCAAGGCAGGGCGTGACCTGACGCTCGATGCAGCCCGGGACATCAACCTTGAAGCCGCCGCGAATACCCAGAAGCTCACCGGCTCCAACAAAAGCAGTGGCGGCAACGTCGGCATCAGCCTGGGGGTCAGCGATAGCGGCGCCGGCTTGAGCATCTTCGCTAACGCCAACATGGGCCGCGGCATGGAAAAGGGCAGCGGCACCACCTGGGAAGAAGCGAAGCTGGATGCAGGAAACCAGGTCAAGCTCAGCAGTGGGCGTGACGCCACCCTGCAGGGCGCCCAGGTTAACGGTGAGCGCATCGTGGCCGATATCGGCCGCGACCTGACCCTGCAAAGCTTGCAGGACAGTGACCGTTTCGACGCCAAGCAACAGAACGTCAGCGCGGGCGGCAGCTTCACCTTCGGGACCATGACGGGGAGCGGCTACATCAGCGCCAGCCAGAGCAAACTGAAGTCGCGCTATGACAGCGTCCAGGAGCAGACAGGCCTGTTCGCGGGCCAGGGCGGTTACCAGATCGATGTTGGCCAGCACACCCAACTGGATGGGGCGGTCATCGGCAGTACTGCCGAGGCCGAAAAGAACCGCCTGAGCACCGGCACCCTGGGTTGGAGCGACATTCGCAACAAAGCGGAGTTCAGCAGCCAGCAGCAAAGCGTCGGGATCAGCAGCAGCGGCTCTGCCGGCCAGCAGTTCCTCGGCAACATGGCCAGCGGGCTTGTCAGCGGGCTGAGCCGCAACGGCGAGGACAGCAGCAGCACCCGCGCAGCCGTATCGGAAGGTCAGATCGACATCCGCGACACAGAGAACCAGCAGCAGGATGTCGCCAGTCTCAACCGTGATGTCGAACATGCCCACCAGGCCCTGAGCCCGATCTTCGACAAAGAGAAGGAGCAGCGCCGCCTGCGGGAGGTCCAGGCCATCGCCGAGATTGGCAGCCAGGTCATGGACATTGTTCGTACCGAAGGGCAGATCAAGGCCACGCGTGAAGGCAAGGAGGCGCTGGAGCGCCAGGGCATCCGCCAGCCGGGCGCAGGTGCCAGCGCAGACGAGCGCAAGGCCTACCAGGATGCGCTCGTAAACAGCCAGGCCTACAAGGACGCCATGGCCCCCTACGGGACGGGTGGCGACTACCAGCGTGCCGCCCAGGCCGTGACGGCGGCCTTGCAAGGGCTGGCCGGAGGCAATATCAGCGCTGCCGTAGCGGGAGCTGCCGCCCCCTACGTCGCCCAGACCATCAAGCAGGCTACAGGCGACAACGACAACGCCCGACTCATGGCCCATGCCGTACTGGCCGCCGTGGTGGCCAAGGCCCAGGGTAACTCAGTCGCCGCCGGCGCCGCTGGCGCAGTCAGTGGCGAGCTGATGGCCGACCTCATCGCCAAGAAGTTGTACAGCGGCACCCCCGTAAAAGACCTGAACGAAGAGCAGAGGCAGACGATATCGGCCCTGTCCACGCTGGCCGCCGGCCTGGCCGGGGCCGCCGTGGGGGGCGATGCCGCGAATGCAGTCGCGGGGGCTCAAGGTGGGCGTAACGTTGTCGAAAACAATGCCTTGAGTGACTTGGTAGATGCTCAGGCTCAGGGCAAGACTCCTCAGCAGATCGCGGCAGAGCGTGTCAACGCAGAGAATGAGCGCTACAGGAAGGAAAACTGTGCAGGCCTCAACTCAGAAGCATGCGCAGTCAAGATGTACACTGAGCGCCGCGAAGAGCTCAACGGCATCCTGTCTTTTGGCATGGATTTCGTGCCTGTGGTCGGGGATATCAAGGGGGTCGCGGAAGCAGAAAGCGCTCTTGATTATCTGGCAGCAGCAATCGGTCTCATACCGATGGCAGGAGACGCTGCAGGGAAGATCATAAAAAATGCAGAGCGGGCGCTGGAAGCGGGCGATATTAAAACCGCTTCAGAGCTCATAAATAAAGCCAGTCATGAAATAGATGGCGTATACAAAGGCTCAAAAGGTAACGCCAACGTCCCAAGACTCACCATAAGGGATCATTACGATCACCACTTAAATATGGTGGATGACATCAAGGAGCAGCTTTCATCTCAAGGATACAGAGTTAGTAAGAAGGAAATATCGTTTGGTAGTTCCTGTGGTGCAGGGCGTTGTAGGCCAGATATTGTGGCTGAAGCGCCTGATGGAACTATTAGAATTATTGAGGTTAAGACGGGAAATGCAGATCTGAGTATTCGCCAGTCAGAAATTTTTCCTCAAATTAGAGACGGTAGTTCAATTCCAAGAGGAAAAGTAGCTGAAAGCTTTGGCCTTACTCCCGGCGTGCCGTTGAAGGATCAAGGTTATCCCAATGGTATTCCTATAGAAATAATCAACTTCCCCGGTGCTAGGTGATGAAAGAAAGCGAATTTGTTTCAATTATGAAGCAGCAAGGTTGGACTTGTAAGAAGGATGAGGTGGGTGACTATTTTTGCATAATTGCTGTTGGTGATATTCAAATTCATGTCATTCCATTTATAGGTAAGCGAGCAGACCATTTTAGGGTCTCGCTTGACCCTTCCATTTCATCAAGAGAGTTCTCCGAGGCTGTCGGATTTATTTGTGGGAAGAGTGGATATTATTCTCCGGTCATTCTTAGTAATGAACCTCCTAAAAAATTAGCTAGTCTTTCTGCTGAAGATATACTGCAACTCGCTGATGAAGCTATATCATGGGCTCGGTCTCAAAGCTTGGAGGATGGGCTAACGACTTATAGGGGGCTGCCAACTAATGCCAAAGGTGCAATGCCACTTAGGCATCTAGCTGCCTTAGCGATAGCCGGGGATGTTGAACGATTAGAAGGTTACAAGCAGAGCTTTGCTGAAGGAGATAGGCTCGGATTTGTACCGTATATCACTGTCGATATGGTTGATCGAGCGATCTTGATAGCAAGAAAATATAAAAAATGATTAGCCATAAATAGCCCCGGAAATGCCGGGGCTATTTGTTTCACTCCGCCGTGATCACCAAACAGCCCTGCATCACCTGGATGCGTATCCGTTCGTTGACCTCGAAGCCGGCTCATTGCAGCCATTAGCCGCATAAGAGCGGCGTCGAGTTTGAGAAGCAAGTGGTGGAAGCGTTTGACCATGTGGGCGGAGTGAAGAACACTACGCCTGTGACGGTTTCGGTCAACGGCGTTCAGGTAACAACGATTCCGGATATGTGGGGGAAGTCCCTTGGTGGGATTTTGGAAGCTAAGAATGTCAAAAATCTTTCAATGTCGCACCAATTGCGAGCGTAGATTCAACATGCTAGCGAAACAGGCCAGTCCTTAAATCTTGTTGTAAGTCCTAGAGCAATCAATGTTTCTGGTGAACTTATCAGGCAGGGACGAATGATCGGTGGTGATGTTTATAGATACAATCCTGCTACTGGTGAGTTGATGAAATTCTAATGCCATGAAGCCATATATTCAGATTTCAGTTAGAAGCAAAATCGAAACGGTTGGCTGGGACGTTGGTAGCCAGCTACTTGAGTCTTTATACTTGAATGACGGTCTGCTTACGCCAGAGTTTGTTTCGCACAATGCGGACAAAATAACTGAGGTTTTTGAAGGTAAGGAGCAAGCGGAAAGGCTCTGGGCGGAGAAGGCCTCTATAGGCGCTAATGGAAGTCTTTCGGATTTTTTTCTTGATTTTTCTTGGAAAAGGAAGAAATCTTTTAGTCCTCTGGTCGCATCAGTCATATGTTTCGAAATATTCGAAATCAAATCATACCGGCAGATATATATCTGAATTCTGTATTTAGCGAGAAAATTGATTGGTATCAGCTCTTTAAAGTCTGGTGTGAAATATTCCCTCCCCAACTCGGTATGCTGCACTACTTTACGGAGTCGGAGCTATTGCCTCACCAGGTGAATGGAAGCTTCCAGATTGGTTCGTTCAATGTGGCACTGAAGCCGAATGTGCCAAATATTGGTTGGGCGATGTTCTACGGGAGTGAATTTGCCGAGAAGGTCGATGCAGACCGGATTGCCAGTGCCGGTTTCCCTATTGGAAAGATGGGCGACGGATACTTGGTAAAGGTCACTGAGAACATTCGAGAAGTCCGTGATGACTTCCCGCTATTTTCTCGCCGACGTGCCGAGCTTAAAAAGTTGTTTCCCGAAGGATTCTTCCTGATTCAGGACGAACCCGCCAGTGAAAAACCCAGCTCGTGAGTTGGGGTTTTTCTCTCTCCGCCGTAATCACAAACAGCCCTGTATTACCTATGTGCGTATCCGTTAGTTGACCTCGACAATAGCAGAGGCTACGTGAAGCTTGAATTGCCATGCGAATAATTCAGAACTGGCTAGTCAGTATTCAAAAGCGTTTACAGAAGCGGGTGTTGAAAATTTTAAGTTTGTGATTACTCCAGTGAAAAATTGAGGTTGCGTAATGAGTGATCAATTTGAAGAATTAGAGCGGATACTTGGTGGAAAGCTGGAAAGAGCAGATGCCAGAACTGTTCCAGGAACTGATGATGTAGCTACTCGAGAGGCTATTTATTTCTCTGATGATGGGAGGAATAAATTAAAAAAGCAGTTTAAGAACATAACCTGCTTTACTGAATCGCCAAATGCAACTTGTGGTGGTATCAATGAGGCTGGGTGCGATATTACACCCCCAGGTGGCCCCCTTTTTCATGCAGCCATATATCACGGCGATCTTGCTGGTTGGCGAAAGGACATGGAGGAGGGCGGCAAGGGGCTTGGATTACTCCTTGCTCGAATAGAGGGTGATAAGTTTGTTATTTCGGATGGGCGCTCATTTTTGCTCTCAGAATGCAAGATAGAATTCACCTGAAAATAACGGGGCAGATTACTTTTGTTGGTCTTGGCTTATGAGGTTCAATGGGAGGAGCTCTGAGAGGTTTGCTTTGAAAAAACCGGTAGGTTTGGGATGTCTAATAAGGTAAATATTTGTTAGTTCTCTGGATGGGATGTGGGTGTGGGTGGTGAGATTTATCAAGGATTGGTGAGGTTTTGGTTGCGATCTCTCCTACTGATGCCGAAGTAGAGCTGGTAGAGAGCGAATTTTCTCCAGAGGGGGATGTCGCTGGCCTGCCCGGGTGACAGCATGAATCGGAGAGGTATCCCGTTGGCATCGCAGATCAGGTGAATCTTGGTGGGTTAGGCCGCCTCGGCTACGTCCCAATGCATGATCTACCGGTTCTTCTGGCTCCCCTTTTTCCCGGCGCCAGAAGAGGCTCGGGTTGCACGCACCGCGGTGGAGTCGATCATCCACGTATCCAGGTCGATCAGGCCTTCCTGATTCAACCGGACGTGCAATCGCTCAAGTACTCGGTTAAACGTGCCGTCGTCTCGCCAGTCACGGAACCGTTGATAAACCGTCGACCACGGGCCGAAACGTTCCGGCAGATCACGCCAGGCGGCTCCGGAGCAGAGGATCCAAAAGATGCCGTTGAGCACCAGCCGATCATCACTTCGAGGTCGGCCCATCTTCTGTTCCGGGGCAACCAGATCCTTGATCAACTCCCAGCCCGCATCTGGGAGTTCGTAGCGCCTTGCCATGTGGGGCCTCCAGTCAATCATGGTGGCGATTCTACCTGTACCGACTTTTCGTACAGAACCTAGGTTCTGTACGAAAATGCTGGCGTAAGCATCGCTGCGTACAAGCCAGGGTGACCGTTGCGGTAAAGTTCTTGGCAACTTTTCGTAACGGGTGCCGAGTCTTCGGTTCTCTTTTGGCCAGCCAAAAATCCGCTCGATGATGTCGCGCTGCTGACAGCCAATCATGGCGGCAAGTCTACTTGTCCGAATTCTCGTACAGGGCCTCAGAAATGAAAGAGGTAGAGGCTATTTCCATCCTTGAAAAGAATGGTTGGAGTTACGGGGCTGATGAAGTAGGGGGCCGCTCTTGCACTTTTTATGATGTGGTTGCATTTGATACGCAGATATCAATTGAAATCTTCAAGTCTGCGAGCTATGAAGGGTAGAGAAATTTGCGACCAAATATTTATTAGGGGCTATTCAAAAAGGTCAAGTGAAAGCGACAGGTTTTACTGCTAAGCAGCTTCAGCAGATTAACGCAGGGGCAAAGTAAATTGATGGCTATACGTGGCATCATCATCAGGATAGTGGGCGAATGCAGTTAGTCCCTGAACTGATTCATTCAAAGACGGGGCATATCGGTGGCGAAGCCATGGGAGGTGGGATGTGAGTCTGAATGATACTGGATGTTTCGGCGATGAGTTGATGGCATTTGTTATCACCTGTCTTTTTTGTGGGGCTATAAGCAGGGATGAGCTTAATACGTGGTGTGTGCAAGCACTATTGCTAGATGATGCCCCTATGTTTCTGTATGACTTAATGGATTTTTATGACGAAATTTTTAAGATCTATCAGGTAGTTGGCTATGTACCTCACTGGGAGCATGAGGAAGACGACGAGTATGCTTTATATGGTATTGCTATTCGTCGAGGATTTGAACCTTACAATATGCCTTTGGCGCCAGATAAAGCGCTTGCGTATCTTGAGGCGAGGCCAGATATTGAGCGATTGTTTGGTCAGGTTTTTGATTTTATCAAGCTGTAAGTTGGGGCGAAAGAGGTTGCAGGTAGCGCTACGACGGTTGGGACGAAAGTTGGCCGAAAGACTAGTCTAGCTCCCGAAATAAAACAGCATTCAGATGGAAGCTATCGAGCCCCTGATGGAAAGTTTGCAAGCCCGACCGGCGTATCTCCCCCGGGGACAGTCAAGGCAAATGAGTTTGCAAAACATTTAGAATCAAATGGAATGGAAGTTGTCGGTGCTGAGATGGTTGTTAAAGGTCCTCTTGGCGATCATAGATATGAAATTGTGGTGCGTGACATAAACGGCAAATTACACGGTATTGAGGTGAAAAGTGGAGTCGCTAACAAGACCAGCTATCAAGAGTTTACCGATTATTTTGTCATTGAGCTTGGGGCGCAAGGGAAAAGGGCGGCTAAATGGCAAGGTCATCGAAAGCGCTACAACAGTCTATGTGCCGTGATGGTGAAAAATAATGAAACTTAAAGCCGAAAACAGCTCTGTAATATTTGGCGTTGATCAGGCGAGGCTTATAAAAACGCTAAGAAAATTAAAAAGCTACGGGCCTAGTTCATTCGCATGCATAACAGATGAAGATGGCAACTATGTGCAAGTTGCTGGGGGTAGGGTTACATGTTTTATTGAAAGATATGACGCTAAAAGCAAAAAACTTTTTAGGGGTTATCATTCGAATTCCAGCACAAATTTTGAGGATGGAACTGCTCTTTCATTTGGTGCGGGTAGTGTTAGGTTAAAAAAAGATGAGTGGTTTAATATCGATGATGTAATTGAGGTTTTTTTGCTATTTCATAAGGGGCGGAAATTGCCAGAAGACATTTGTTGGCGTGAGATAGATGTTTTAAATGAGAAATAGTGGTTTGACGTTCGCGGAGGCTGAGTGCAACACGGTTATTGAATTGAAGCAGGAGAATACATGCTGCATGCCTATGGCTTTCTGCGTTACCTTGCCCAGACTTCGATAGGACATTTCAAGTCGAATCGCTTACGTGGCGCATATTCAGTTGCAAGGCGATGACCTCCAGTTCTTCCGGTCCGTGAACCGACAAGTCTTTGCCCTTGGGCAGGTACTGGCTGAACAGGTCGTCAATCTTTTCGTAGCTGCCGCTCTGTCAAGTGCTATGTAGGTGTAAGTGCTCCATAAACCCCTCCTCCTGCTGTCAGATCCTTGCGTTCATAGCGGCGAGGCTGGTTTGTGGTTACATGGCAGCAGCGCTTCGTAGTCCTTAATGCTCTGTGCCCGCTGGCAATCGTTCAAGGGGTGTGGCGCCGCCAGGCGTAAAGCTTGGCCGTTGGCCTTGGCGGTTTTGATCAGGCTGTGGTTTGCGCGCTGGCGGTGGCGCTATTGAAGTGTCGCTGAGCAGCCGCTTCTTGCGCCCAATGGCGAAGGGCGAATGGCGTTTCGGCGCAGGCATTGAGCTGTTCGAGCAGTGATTGGCTGCGTTGCTGGCGGGCGATCAGGCGCTCGGCATCATTGGTCTCTTTCAGGTTGCGTTCGATGCCGTAGAGGTTGTTTGTGAGGCTAAGGGCTATGTCGGCCAGTTCAATCTACCCTTTGGGCTGAACCTTTTGCGCTTCGATGAATTTGTACCGGGCGAGACTTAGTATCGGCGCCTATTATGAGTCTTCATACCGAAGAAGTACTGGTGGCCCTTCTTCGTCAGTTACATCGGGATCACGCTTGTGTTCCCGATTCTTGATCGAACCCGGCGCATGGATGATCGTGGCATCGACGATGGTGCCTTAGCGCAACGATAACCCGCACCCCGTTGGATCCCTGCAGCCAATCGGCGCTGCTCCAACAGACGGCGGAACTCATGATCGTCGTGTCTTTCGGGATGCTTCTCTGAGTCATCAACAGTAGAGTAGTTGACGCAGTGCGGTGATCTCATACAGTGCTTCCTTCATGGTCAGCTCACTAAGAGCAAGCCACTAATTAAAAGTCGGGCATGATTGAGTAAAACTTCAGATCGGTTAAGGGCTTGCGCATGATGTGAAGTTGCCTTGAAGTGAGTTGATGTGGTTTTTTGGGGGGGCAAAAAATGCAAGAGCTAGAAGTTGGGGCGAGTTCTGTCTTTCAGGGAAAGCTTGAGGTTTTGTAATTTAATCAGGTGTGGTGGTCTAGCTTTTTAGAGGGTTGGTGTATGGGTAAAAGGCTGGTGGAGTCCGCGGCAGATGTGGTTTTTCCTATCTTTGAGGGTGAAGGTTTCTATAAAAATAGAGATGGATTTTATAGGGGGCGTAAGGAGTTTTTTGATTTTTTGTCAGTTCAATTGAGGAGTGATGGGGCGGCTGTTGCGCTGAATGCAGGGGTTCAGCCTGTTTTTTTAATTGATTCTAGTTCTCCTGATAGTGATTTTATACCTGGGATTTCGGAGGTTGATTGCTTCATTAGGAAAAGATTGACGCCCGAAGGTTCAGCCGATTACTGGTTTTCGGTCCACTTGCCGCATCCGCAAATTATTGAAGAGGTCAGATCTGTTTTTTATGAGTGTGGCCTTCCTTTTTTCAGATTTTTTGAGACTCTTTCGGGGGTTGGTGAGGTGTTGAGTGTTGAGAGTATTGAGGGGGGCAAGTTGCCAGAATTTCTTTCAATGATGACTAGATCTCGCTTGGCTTTGCTGTGTGCGAAAATAAATATCGAACTTAACAGGCCTAAGCTTGCCAAAGAGGCGGCTGAGTATGGCCTTTCAGTATGTGGAATGGCTGTTAGTTTGAAGCGAGAATTAAAAAATATACTTTCGATATCCTAGGGATGGTCTGTAATAATTGAATCGTCCCCTGGTTTCGTAGACACCATCTAGGGATGGTCTGAAGTAGTCCGATATTTTTGGCCGACTTCAGTACCTGCTGTTTTTTGAAAGCAGGGGTCGACCAAAAAAACGACCAAATCACCCGCTCACTTCTGTGTTTTTAGCCGCCGCGGGCACCTCTCGGCGGCCATGCCCTGGAGGGTGTGCAGAAAATTTGTGTAACCTGGGTTGGGGTTGCTGCTTACATCCGGGAGTTCGTAGCGCCTTGCCATGTGGGCCTCCAGCCAATCATGGTGGCGATTCTACCTGTACCGACTTTTCGTACAGAACCTAAGTAATGAATTGGCCTGGGTTGAGGCTCAGCATAGTAAAGGGCTTTTTGATTATTCTGCTTGTGATGGCACGAAGGATTTCATGAATACAGATGGAATTCCTCTCGGCAAGTACACTACCCAAGTAGTAGGGGGGGGAGCGTTTATGGTGGCGCTACTTTGTGTACTGGAACGGTAGGTTTGGGGTGTGCGCTTGGTGGTGGTTCTCTGGTGGTTCTCTGGTGGTCTTCGGTGCAGGTAATGTTACAGAGGGATCAACGGGATTTTATATGCATTTTTCTGGCGAAGGCAGTGCGTTTAATCCAGTAAAGACGGCTTTCAATAAAATTCCGGGAGGGTATGGGCTAGTTCTATATATTGGGGTGGATTTAGCAACATCGGTAGGGATGGGCTTTGTAAAAGTTCCCTTAGCTATGGGTAAGGCAGACGGATTGAATCGGCCAAATTCAACATTTGGAGTTATGGTTTCTCGTATGGATAATAATTACTTTTTGCCTTTGACATATAAATCTACTCCGTATGGTGCTGCTGGTGCTATTTATTTGCTTGGTGTTGGCGGTAAAGGATGCGATTTTGGGGTAAAATTATTAATGGTCAAGAAAATGAAAATTAATTTAAATCTAACGAGAGCTGTTTTGTGGTTTACTACGGTAGTGGTGGTGCTTTTTGTTTGGTTGTTTATTGTATTTTGTGTTTGTGGGATTTTAATGTCGGTTTTTCAGGTGAAAGATAGTTTGGTTTTAATGGTTCATGCTTTTTTTTCTGCTCCTCTTTCTGTTGTGTGTACTGTGTTTTTTGTTGTTAAAAAGCGTGAAATGTTTTCGGCTATAATAGACGCTAATGTTGGTCGGTAATGTGTTTTGGTAAAGGAAAGGAGGCGGACTCCGAGGGGGTTCGCAAATTTACTTTAGTGCCTGAGCTTGTCTATGAGTGTCGTCATGTCACAATAGTTTCCTCTTTGCGAGTGCCGAGTATTAAAGCTCCTTAAGAACGCCGCCGGTCGGCAAAAAGCCTGCGTAGCCCAGCGCATAAAAGAAATAACTTAAAAAATCTAAGGGTGGTCTGAAGTAGCCCCGTATTTCCGGTCGACTTCAACCATCGTTTTTTTGAGATGAGCAAACTGTTCAAAAATAAGCTGCCGGACGGAAGAATTAGAGTTTAGTCGCCTTCGACACTAAAAACAGCCAGGGTGGACGGAATTCCATGATGAAAATTAATGCGCTTAATGAGTTTTTTGGTTTGTCCCGCTACGAGTTATGGAAGTCTGGTTGGGATAATAAGAGTCAGGTTGATGAATATTCATATATAAGTGATCAATGTAATCCAGAGGATGTGTTGCTGTCTTGTAGGATTTTTTTTCCCGATTTCGTTGTTGTGGAGAATGGTGTTTTTCTAGAGAGGAATTATAACAGCGATGCGTTTTTATCTTGGCTTGAGATATTTGGTGGCGACCTGCATGCCGTTGAAAGGATGATCAATCATACTCATTTATATGATTTGTTCGATGGGTGCGTGGAGGAGGTGGATGATAGAGTTTTTGAACAGCTAGCCGAGGTTCTTGTGTTTTCGTGGAAATTGATTTTGGAAAATAAATTTCCTGATAGAAGGTTTGATGTGAAAATATCAAATTCGGAACAGGAGTATGGGCCGGTGGTTACATTTTGTCAGGCGAATTGCTAGTTTGCTTCATCCGTCATCAGGACAAGCCAGCGACATTACCCATGCACAGCCCTTCTGTTGGATGTTATATGAAGGATATGGCGGAAATTAATAAGAAAGTTCGTGAGGGTCTGGGGAGTGGTGATGTTGTGCTTCTGCTTCACGGGCTAGGCTTTTCAATCACTGAAAGCATAAGATTCTTGGTTGAAGAATATGGTTGCACTCTTGCTGATGCAAAGCGATTTGTATCGGAGAGCCCTGTTTGGAAGCCGGTTGTGGATGCATCAATACCGCTGCACAGAGAAATAGTTGAGTGCCTCGGCAAGGGAAAAGTTTAGAAAGCTCTGGGTCAAGTCAGTGCAGCCAGCTGATTGGATACTGAGCTTCTTCTTTAGTCCGACCTTTGCTGCAGAAATGTGGCTGTTGACCGGGTCTCTGCGTTTAAGGCACATCTCTCCTGTTAGCGAGCAACTCTCCATAGGCTATCCCAAGATTTGGCAGGGGTGGTGCATGATAAGTGGTATGGGTAATGGTGCAATTTTTTGATCTGGCTCAATATTTTGTAGTGGCTATTGATTTTGTGCTGTTTTGGGTTTTGTGGCTTCTATTTTTGAGTAGTGCTCGGCTTTTGAGACTCCTTGTCCGGTGAGTCGGGGGGCGATTTCTGTGATTAAGGCTTTTGATTAGAATTCACTTGGTGGTTCGGTGAGTGATGGGAGTAGTTGAGGTGTGTCTGGATGCTCTTGAAATAAGAAATTGGATTTCTGAGAAGCTTATGCTTATTCGTTCGGATATCAGTAAAGAGGCTTTTTCTGATATTTCACATTATATGACGCATGGCGAGTATGAGATGGCCTTTGAGTATTTGCTGCTGGAGGTCATGGATTTGAAGTTGAATGAGAAATTTATTGGCGGTGAGGTCGTGGAGATAGCGGTTTGTTTGGGGTTGGATCGCGACTACCACTATGATGAAAATTTCTGGCAGCGGCTGAGTTCAATTTGGGGGCGGATTCTGTATAAGGTTTCAGAGTCCTGATGAAGTGCCCTGATGTTGTCGGCTTTTATGAAGTAAAACGCCCGATGTCGTGAGGCGTGAAACTGAAAAGATTATAGAGATTCGGATCGTTATGGAAGTGCGTCAGTTTGTGGGGGGGTAGATTTTTTTAGTTTGGTATGTGCTGGGGAGGCTGTGACAAATATGGGAAGTAGTGTGATCTGTGATTTATATCTTAAGCAGCCTGTGCATTCCGAATACCTTAGGTTTTTGAGTGTGTTCGATAAAGGTTTTTCCAGTGACGCCAGGATTTATGGCTCTGGCTATCTGGGTGTGAATGTGGAGCGCATCAGGCTGGTTACCTTTGTGGTCGAGTTGAGGCGTAACGGGTTTGAGGCTATGAACGTCCCTGTAGCTTATAGAGAAAATCCGAATATCAGCAGGGAAGAGGCCTTCTGTTTAGCCAAGGATTACGCCGCTCTAATGGGGCGGAGTGTGGCGTTTGAAGGGGGGCGAGTTGTCGATGATTCGCCGTTGTTCTGGGCCTTCTCAATGGTGGGGGGTTCAGAGGAAAGGGCGGGGGGAGTTGTTTGTATGGATAAGTTGGATGGTCATGTCTGGGGTGTCACTGAGTATGATGAATATATGCATGACTATTGCGGCTTACTTGTCTGAGTTCTGATTGGGGGTGGCGCTCATCGGGTTTTTATTATGTTGTCGGTGGTTCTGGGTAGGAGTTGATCCATATTGGCTGAAATGGGAAGAGTGATGGCGGCCTGATTGGGGTTCGATGATTCAGCTATATCGGCCCTCATGATCGATTGGTAATTTGTTGGAGATTTAAAGGTTCGAGGTTGGGTATTTTGCTTGGTTTTTTAAATATGGGTTTCTGTTAGATTCGGGGGGGCTATGGTGCTGTCGAGAGTCTTTGCTGGAGGTTTTAAAGCGTGGAAATTGTTTTGGATGAAGACTTTGGTGAGCTGAGGTTTGATGGGGTCTGGACGGGTTCATGCGAGGTGGTGATCTTCCAAGATCGCTCTGAGGTGGAGTTGGTTGTTCAGACGTTTGATGGTGATCCGATTTCCGAGACTCAGCGGCTTGCGTACAGGGAGTTCCTTCTTGATTCGGCCTTCATCTGCTCCTCTGTTGAGGAGGCCGTGTTCAATTACTACAACGACAGGTTGAGCGAGTTTAGGGAGTGCCTTGATGCGTGTGAGGTAAATGATAAAGCGCCTCAAGTGAGTTCGGTTGTGGATATGGGGAAGCTGGTTACCCTGATAGGCATCAAGGTCATGTATCCCCTTGATCCCGGCGTGCGTCAAATCGGCTTCATATTTGATGCAGTTTTTGACTCTCAACTGGGCGTAGGGGTATTGGTGACCAACGGCTCTGTAGAGGCCGTAGAAGTGCAAGATTTTTTGTTGAGTTAATGGCGGCGGCTCTCTTTGGTGTAGCGATTGGTAGGCGCTTTCTTCATACCTGCGATGTTGTGTTATGGCGGCTGTGAGCGGGACACCTCCGGGTGTGCCGGGTCCCAGGAGTCCCGGTCGGCCAACCTGCGTACAGCTGTCACCCATGCCTCTTGTTTGGCCGCTAACGGCGACGGCTCTAACCCTGGAAGCATCACGGCATGACTCGCGCCTCTTCTCTGTACCTCTTTCTTTGCTGCGTGGGCGCCCCCCGCAATCTCTGAAGCGGTGAAGCGTGACCGCCTGAGCACCGTCGACTGAATCCTTCACGTCTCCCCAAAGAGGCCCGGCACCATCCGGGCCTCTTCATTTCCGCAGGGTCGTTTCAGCGCCTTGTTCGTTCCCGCATTCACCAGGCGAAGGCGATCCCCACCGCCTCGTAATACCCATTCCAGACGCTCTCCACCCCGCAAGCCCCGTCCTTCCGCCGCCGTTCATGAAGATTCGATGACAAAAGTTCGGTGCCTTCGCCGGGCGCCGGTCAAGGGAGTGTGGAACGACGACGGCAAGGACAACGCCGCGCCACATCGGCCGCTACGGAAGGCGGCCACTTCGGCCCGCGGGTTTGCGGGCCCCGGCCAGGCAGTGGAGCAACGGCGATGGGGAAGATGGACGGATTCGCGAAGGTGGGGATGCAGGAGCTGGACCAGCGCCTGTCGAAGATCGTCGAGGCGGCGCGCAAGAAGCCCGTCTCGGTCTACCGCTACGGCGCGCCCTGGGTGTGGATTGTGTCCCAGGAGGACTGGCAGAGCGCGCTCAAGGAGGTGTCCAGCTACATCCCCCCGGGCCACTCGCTGGTGGTGCTCAAGCCGCAACTGGACGCGCTGCTGGAGCCGGCCCTGGAGGCGTTGCAGGGCTGGGCCCGCACACGCCAGCTGCAGGTGCCATTGCGGGCGCTGCTGCAGGCGCTGGTGCTGCAGGTGCTGTATTCGCTGCCCAGCGAGAAGCAGCTCTACGAGCAGCTCAACTACAACCTGCTGTTCCGCTGGTTCGTCGGCCTGCAACTGAACCAGCGGGTCTGGGGCTTCAGCGCCTTCGTCCGTGACCTCGGCGAGGTGCTGGACAACGCCCAGGCCGTCCGCCTGCTGGAACGGGCCATCAGCGAGGTGTTCGCGCCGTCGCTGATGAGCACACCGGAATTCACCCCGAACTTCGCCCAGCTGCACACCTGGATCGCCCGTCACGCGGCGCAGGCTCGCGCTCGCTAGGCCCGATACACCAACGACAACCATGGGTGGCCCGGCCCCAGGCACGGCCCGCCCACAGGACGGCGCACGCCAGCGTGGCGCCATTTCACGAGGGGGCTGTGTGGTTCTTCAGTCATTCAACCGGCACCTGCGCCTCGGCCGCGTGCCGTTCGCACCTTCGCTCCTGGCCCTGGCGCTGCTGGCCGGTACGGCCCGGGGCGCGGAGGAGGGCGAGGGTGATGCGCGCCGGGTCGACGTCAACGAGTACGTGGTGCGTGGCAACAGCGTGCTGCAGGCGCGGGACATCGAGGCGGCGGTCTACCCGTTCCTCGGCCCGCAACGCACCCTGGCCGACATCGAGGGCGCCCGCGACGCACTGCAGCAGCGCTACCAGGCCCTGGGCTACCAATCGGTCTTCGTCGAGCTGCCGGAGCAGCAGGTGGAGGGCGGCGTGGTCTACCTGCAGGTGAGCGAGACCCGCGTCGGCCGGGTGCGGGTGATGGGCGCCCAGCACTACTCGCCGCTGGCGGTGCGCGACGAGGTGCCGGCCCTGCAGGAAGGCCAGGTGCCGGACTTCGGCCGGGTCCAGGCCGAGCTGGCCGCTGCCAACCGCAACCCCGGGCGCCAGGTGGTGCCGGTGGTGCGCGAGGGGCGTCGGCCGGGGACCATGGACGTGGACCTGCAGGTGGAGGACAAGAACCCCTGGCAGGCCAGCATCGGCCTGAACAACGACTACAGCGCCGACACCGAGAAGCTGCGCTCGGTGGTCAGCCTCGGCTACACCAACCTCTGGCAGCGGGGCCACGCGGCCTCGCTGACCTACTTCACCGCGCCGGAGGACCGCGACAACGCCGAGGTCTGGTCCGGCAGCTACAGCGCGCCGCTGGATGCCCGCTGGACGCTGCAGCTCTCCGGCTACCAATCCGACAGCAACGTGGCCACCCTGGGCGGCAGCAACGTGCTGGGCAAGGGCCACGCCTACGGGGTGTCTCTGGCCTACGCGGTGCCGCCGGCCGGGCCCTGGGCGCACTCGCTGTCGGTGGGGGTGGAGTTCAAGGACTTCGAGGAGTCCCTGCAGTTCGGCGGCAGCCAGGACCAGGTGCCGATCCGCTACGCACCGATCACCCTCGGCTACACCGGCTACCGCTACACCGAGCGCTCGCAGTTCAGCCTCGGCCTGTCCCTGGTGGCCGGCACCCACAGCCTGCTGGGCTACGGCAGCGACGACGAGGCGTTCGACTACAAGCGCTACCGGGCCAAGCCGGGCTTTGCCCTGTTCAAGGGCGATGCCACCTACACCCTGACCTTCGGCGACGACTGGCAGAGCCATAGCCGCCTGGGGTTCCAGCTGGCCTCCGGGCCGCTGGTCTCCAACGAGCAGTTCTCTGCCGGCGGTGCCAGCAGCGTACGCGGCTACCTGGCCGCCGAGCGCACCGGCGACGACGGCTGGCTGCTCGGCCAGGAGTTGCGCACGCCGTCCCTGGCGCCGCTGCTGGGCAAGGGCGTGGCCCGCCACCTGGACGAGTGGCGCTTCTACCTGTTCGCCGAAGGCGCGCAGCTGTCCCTGCAGGACGCGCTGCCGGAGCAGGACGACAGCTACAGCCTGGCCAGCGTCGGCCTCGGCACCCGCGCCACGCTGCCCCACGGGCTGTCCGGCAGCCTCGACTGGGCCTACCCGCTGAAGGACGGCCCGAACACCCGCAAACGAGACCCCCGCGTGCACTTCAGCGTGCAGGCGAGCTTCTGACCCCTTGGAGTTGACCCCATGCGCCGCTTGATACTCACCACGCTCGTCAGCCTTGGGCTCCTGGCCCCGGCGATCGCCCATGCCTGGTGGCAGGACGATTGGCTCTACCGCAAGCAGATCACCGTCGACACCACGCCCCAGGGCGCGGCCATCGACCAGCCCGCCGGGCGCACGCCATTGCTGGTGCGCCTGCACACCGGCAACTTCACCTTCGACGGGGTCAACGAGAACGGCTCGGACATCCGCTTCGTCGCCGCCGACGACAAGACCGTGCTCAACCACCAGGTGGAAAGCTTCGACCCGCTGATGGGCATGGCACTGATCTGGGTGGACGTGCCCCAGGTGGAAGGCGGCCAGCGCCAGGACATCTGGATGTACTACGGCAACCCGAAGGCCCCGGCCACCGGCAACGGCCAACTGACCTTCGACCCGGACTACAGCCTGGTCTACCACTTCGACGGCGCCGTCGGTGCGCCGCCCCGCGACACCACCGCCTACGGCAACCACGCCCAGACCGCACCCGCCAGCAGCATCGACGGGGTGATCGGCCGCGCCGCCCAACTCAACGGCCAGCCGCTGTTGCTGCCGGCCAGCCCGTCCCTGGCCCTGCCGGCCGGGGGCGCCTTCACCTTCAGCGCCTGGGTACGCGCCGACCAGGCCGCCGGCGAGCAACTGCTGCTGGCTCGCCGCGACGGCGGCAACGCCTTGCTGCTGGGCCTGGCCCAAGGCGTGCCCTTCGTCGAGGTCAACGGCCAGCGCGCCCTAGCCGGCCAGGCCCTGGCCAGCGGGCAGTGGCAGCACCTGGCGCTGAGCGCCGACGGCAGCGCCCTGCGGCTGTACGTGAACGGCCGTGAATCCGGCAGCCTGTCGCTGTCGCTGCCGGCCTTCGCCTCGGTGATCGCCATCGGCGCAGACCTGCCGGGCAGCCAGGCCGCCGCCCCCGAGGGCGCCCTGGCCGAGGCACCGGCTCCGACCGCCTTCGGGGCCTTCGCTGGCGCCGTCGACGAGCTGCGGCTGTCCAAGGTGGCGCGCCCGGCGGCGCTGATTCTCGCCGATGCCACCGCCCAGGGCGCCGAGTCGCGCCTGGTGGTCTACGGCGTGGACGAGGAACAGTCCGGCTTCGGCTTCGGTAGCCTCGGCTTCCTGCTCAAGGCGGTGCCGGTGGACGCCTGGGTGATCATCGCCGTGCTGGTGCTGATGATGATCCAGTCGTGGGTGATCATGATCCGCAAGAGCCGCACCCTGGGCCGCGTACTGCGCGCCAACGCGGCGTTCCGCGAGCAGTTCGTCCGGGTCGGCACGCGCCTGGAGCTGCTGGCCGACGACCGCCAGCTGCACGAGCGCCTGGGGGATTCGCCGCTCTGGCACCTGTACCAGGTGGCGGTGCGCGAAATCCGCACCCGGCGTGACCAGGGCGCCGACACCGGCTCCATTTCCGCCGCCACCATCGAGGCCATCCGCGCCTCCATGGACGGGGTGCGCACCCGCGAGGGGCAGGCGCTGGCCTCGCGCCTGTCGACCCTGTCCAACGCCATCGCCGGCGGCCCCTACATCGGCCTGCTGGGCACGGTACTGGGGATCATGGTGGTGTTCCTCGGCACCGCCATGGCCGGTGACGTGAACATCAACGCCATCGCCCCCGGCATGGCCGCCGCGCTGCTGGCCACCGCCATGGGCCTGTTCGTCGCCATCCCCGCGTTGTTCGGCTACAACCGCCTGACCACCCGCAACCGCGAGGTCAACGCGGACATGCGGGTGTTCGTCGACGAGTTCGTCACCCGCCTGGCGGAGGTGCACGGCGAGAGCACCTTCAGCGAGGCGGCCCACCGCCGTGGCCACGCCGTCGGCGCTGCGCCCCTGAGCGCCTGAGGAGAGCAGCATGGCCAACCTCAGCAGCGCCCATGACGACGATGAAGACGGCGCCGTCGACAGCATCAACATCACGCCCCTGGTGGACGTGCTCATGGTGGTGCTGGTGATGTTCATCCTCACCGCCACCGCCCAGGTCTCCGGCATCCAGATCAACCTGCCGAAGGCCAGCGCGTCCATCTCCCTGTCGCAGCCCAAGACCAAGGCCATCTCGGTGAACGACGGCGGCCAGGTGTTCCTCGACGCCTACCCGGTGACCCTGCCGGAGCTGGAGGACCGGCTGCGCACGGAGAAGGCGATGAACCCCGACTTTCCGGTGATCGTCCGTGGCGATGCCACGGTGCAGTACCAGAAGGTCATCGAAGTGCTGGACCTGCTGCGCCGCCTGGAGCTGTCCCAGGTGGGCCTGGTCACCGGCAAGCCGCAGGGTTGAGCCATGACCACCTTTCCCAGCAAGGGCCCGGAGAGCGGGCTCGCCGAAGTCCGCAGCAGCGCGCCGGGATGGCGCCGGCCGCTGGCCTGGGGCGTGGGGGCGCTGGTCGCCGCCGGCCTCGCCTGGCTGCTCTGGCTGTGGGCCAACGACATGAGCGGGGTGCGCCGGGAGGCGCCGAAGATTCCCGCCATCATCCCGCTGCCGCCACCTCCACCCCCGCCGCCAGTGCCGGAGAAGCCGCCGGAGCCGGAAACCCCGGTGGAAGAGAAGCTGCCCGAGCCCGAACCGACCCCGGAGCCGGAGGAGGTCAAGCCCCAGGAGGAGGCGCCGACCCCCGCCGACGACCTGGCCAACCCGATGCAGATGGACGGCGACGCCCAGGCCGGCTCCGACGCCTTCAACATCGGCGCCGGCAAGGGCGGCGGCATGGCCGGCAGCGGCGGCGGGCGCCTGGGCAACGGCACCTACAGCCAGTTCCTCGCGTATGCCTTCCAGAAGCTGCTGCGCGAAGACCCGGACCTGCGCACCCAGGCCTATCGGTTGCAGGCCGAGGTGTGGATCGACACCAGCGGGCGCATCACCCGCGCTGAACTCACCCGCTCCAGCGGCGACCCCGCGCTCGACCAGCAGGTGCTGGCGGTGCTGCGTGGCGCGCCACCCCTGGAGCGCCCGCCGGCCTCGCTGACGCTGCCGGTACGCATCGCATTGCAAGGACGCCGGCCCGGCTGATCGGGCCCGCGAGACGAATACGCCATCAGGAGTAGAACCATGATCCGCAGAATGAGCCGACTGGCCCTGGGCATCGGCGCCGTGATCGCCAGCCTGGCCGCCGCCACCTCGGCGCAGGCCACGCCCTCGGAGAACGCCACCGTCAACCTGATCCGCCTGCTGGTGCAGCAGGGCGTGCTCAAGCAGGACCAGGCCGACGCGCTGATCCGCCAGGCCGAAGCCGAGGCCGTGCAGGCCCGCCAGGCGGCTGCCCAGGCCGCACCGCCCGCGCCTGGCGCCCCGGGGGAGGTGCGCGTGCAGTACGTGCCGGCCATCGTCCGCGACCAGATCCGCGACGAGGTGAAGGCCGAGGTGATGGCCCAGGCGAAGAAGGAAAACTGGGCCGCGCCCAACACCTTCCCCGACTGGGCCTCGCGCATCAGCCTGGAGGGCGACATGCGCTTGCGCAGCGAGTCGCGCTATTTCTCCAGCAACAACAGCGACCGCCTGATCGACTACGCGCGCCTCAACGAGAAGGGACCCTACGACGTCAACCCGCGCAGCAACACCCAGCTGCCGCCGCTGCTCAACAGCCGCGAAGACCGCGAGAACCTGCTGCGCCTGCGCGCCCGGCTGGGGCTGCGGGCCACGCTGTCGCCGTCCTGGAGCGCCGCCTTGCGCATCGCCACCGGCTCCGACAGCGGGCCGGTGTCCACCACCCAGACCTTGGGTGGTGGCTTCGCCAAGAAGGACGTGTGGCTGGACCAGGGCTACCTCACCTACAAGCCCGACGAGCGCCTGACCTTCACCGGCGGGCGCATGCCCAACCCCTTCATGACCACCGACCTGCTGTACTCCGGCGACCTCAACCTCGACGGCCTGGCGGCGAACTTCCAGCAGCCCCTGGACAGCGAACTGGGGCTGTTCGGCACCGTCGGCGCCTTCCCGGTGGAGTACACCTCCGACACCGCCACCACCAGCAGCGGCTTCGACAAGGTGGAGAGCGACACCAACTGGCTCTACGGCGCGCAGATCGGCGCCCGCTGGCAACCCGACGCGGACAACAGCCTGAAGGCGGCGCTGGCCTACTACCGCTTCGACGACATCGAGGGCAAGCGCTCCAGCCCCTGCACCCCGTGGAACGGCGCCCCGGCCTGCGACACCGACGAGTCGCGCCCGGCCTTCATGCAGAAAGGCAACACCCTGATGCTGCTGCGCGACATCACCCCCGATCCAACCCGGCCCACCACCACGCCCGAGCCGCAGTTCGTCGGCCTGGCCTCCGAGTTCAACCTGGTAGACCTGAACCTGGTCTGGGACACCGCGCTGTTCGACGGCTTCAAGCTGCGCAGCCAGGCCCACTACGTGCGCAACCTGGCCTACGACGAAGGCGAGATGAACAAGCGCTCGGCGGGCAGGCTGGCCAACAACGTCGACGAGAACGGCAACATCCAGAGCGGCGACACCGCCTGGATGCTGCAGTTCGTGCTGGGCAACGCGCTGGACCTGAAAAAGCACGGCGACTGGAACCTCTACGCCGGCTACAAGCGCATCGAGCCGGACGCGCTGCCCGACGGCTTCAACGACTCGTCCTTCCACCTGGGCGGCACCAACGCCAAGGGCTGGTTCGTCGGCGCCAACTACGGCTTCGCCGAGAACGTCTACGGCAGCGCCCGCTGGCTGAGCGCGGAAGAGGTCTACGGCGCGCCCTTCGAGATCGACGTCCTGCAATTCGAGGTCAACACGCGCTTCTAGTGCGCGTCGGAAAGGAGAGCGCCATGAACACCCGATCCCGATCCGCCCTGGCCCTTGGCCTGGCCCTGCTGGCCAGTAGTGGGGCCCACGCCGAAGGCATGGAAGAGCGCCTGCGCACCCAGCTGCGCAGCACCACCCAGCAACTGCAGGCGCTGCAGAGCGAGCAGGCCCAGGCAGCTGCCGCCCGCAGCGCGGCGGAAAGCCAGCTGAGCACCGCCCAGGCGCAGATCAAGCGCCTGGAGGCGGAGCTGGCCAAGGCCCGCCAGCAGAGCGAGCAACTGGCCGGGCAGCAAGCGGCCCTGCACGAGGCGGCCCAGGCCCAGGTGGCCGCCAGCAATGAGCAGGTGGGCAAGTTCAAGCAGGCCTACGAGGAGCTGCTGACGCGCGCCCGTGGCGTGGAGGCCGCCCGCGTGCAGTTGACCGGCGATCTGGCCGCCCGCGACGAACAGCTGCAGCAGTGCACCACCCGCAACCACGAGATGTACCAGGTGGCCCGCGAGGTACTCGACGCCTACGAGCGCATCGACGTGGCCGACGTGGTGAAGCTGCGCCAACCCTTCGCCAGCCGTGCACGGGTGAAGTTCGAGGAGCTGGCGCAGTCCTACGGCGACCGCCTCTACGACACCCAGTTCGACGCCGCCCTGGCCCCCAAACCCTGAACCCCATGGCGTCGGCACGGGCCGGCGCCCCCCGTACACAGGAGTCACAGCATGAACACCCAGGACCTGATCCAGAGCATCACCCCCGACCAGCTCGGCGATTGCCTGCGCGAAGCCGGCTACCGCGTCAACCGCACCGAACAGGGCGGCATCGTGCAACTGCTCAGCGCCAGCCAGGGCATCGGCTTCGCCGTGCGCTTCGGCAACCGGGCGCGGGAGGAGGGCGCCTACCTGGACTACTGCTTCAGCTGCGCGCTGCGCATCCAGGGCGAACTGCCCGCTGGCCTGGCCGAGGTGTGGAACGCCACCCGGCGCTTCGCCCGCCTGTCGCGCCAGGGTGACTTCCTCGTGCTGGAGATGGACGCCCTGGTGGCCGCCGGCGTCAGCCCCCAGCACCTGCGTGGCCAGCTGGAGCTGTGGGACCACCTGCTGCAGGAGTTCATCGTCTACCTGCGTGACTTCAGCCGCGACAGCGCCACGCGCCATCCCGAGCCGGCCGCCGAGGCCGAGCCCGCTGCCGAAGCGGTCGAGGCCTGACCCATGGCCTGGCGTGGAGCCCTGTGGGGCCTGGGCGGCGTGGCCCTGACCGCGAGCGTGGCCGGGGTGGTGCTGGGGCTGCGCCCCGGCTCACCGCCGGAAGCCGCCGTGCAGCCGGCGGTGCAGGTGGCACCGGCGCCCGTGGCGTCGCGCACAGCCGTCGCACGCCTCGGCGCGCTGGCGCTGGAGGCGGATGAACTGGAGGCACTGCTGGCGACTTTGCCGGCCGACAGCCGCGAGCAACTGCGCGAGGACCGCCCCGCACTGGAGGCCTGGATACGCGGTCGCCTGGCCGAGAAGGCGCTGCTGCAGCAGGCCGAGGCCCAGGGCTGGGAAGACCGCCCGGAAATCCGCCGCATGACCCGCGTCGCCACCGAGCAGGTGCTGCTGCGCACCTACCTGGAGGCGGTCAGCCAGGTGCCGGAGGGCTACCCCAGCGACGCCGAGCTGCAGGCCGCCTATGACGCCGGCAAGGCCAACTGGACCACCCCGCCGATGCTGCGGGTGGCGCAGATCTTCCTGGCGGTGGGGCCGGAGCGCAGCGAGGAGCAGGTGCGCAAGCAGGCCCAGGACCTGGCCCGCCGTGCGCGGGCCGAGGGTGCCGACTTTGCCGCCCTGGCGCGGCAGTACTCCGAGGACCGGGGTTCGGCGGAGCAGGGCGGCAACAGCGGCCTCCAGCCGCTGCAGCAGTACCTGCCGGCCATGCGCCAGGTGCTGCTGGGGCTGAAGCCGGGGGCCGTGTCCGACCCGGTACGCAGCCAGGACGGCTACCACGTGCTGCGGGTACTGGAGACCCAGCCGTCGCGCACGGCGACCCTCGACGAGGTGCGCGGGCGCCTGCGCGATGCGCTGCGTGCGCAACGCCAGCAGCAGGTGGCCCGGGCCTACCTGGATGGGTTGGTCAACGCCGGCACCCTGAGCATCGACGGGGCACAGATCAGCCAGGCGCTGGAGACTGCGCACTGAGCGGGACGGGTCGGACAGGGAGGTACCGGCCAGGACCGGCGCGCGAGCCATCGGCCCGGCGCGCCGAGGATTCCTTAGGGAGGAGGTGCCATGACATTGCAGGAAGGTGCCGGGCCGGTACACGCCCCCGGCCTGGACGAAACACCGCTGGACCCGGCGCTGCTGGGGCTCGACCACGAGGCCGCGCGCTGCTTTCTCGCCGCTGCCCGCTGCGGGTGCTTCATGCAGGCGGCCCGCAGCCTGAGCATCAAGCCCACGCTGCTGCGCAAGAAGCTGGCGCAACTGGCCGCCTGGAGCGGCCAGCCGCTGTTCGTGCACCAGGGCAACACCGTGGTGCTCAGCCCGGAAGGGCGGCGCCTGCGCCAGCTGTTCAGCGCACGCCTGGGGCTGCTCGACCTGCCCCGGGCGCAGCACGAGGAGCAGCCCCGGGTGCGCATCGCCGTGGCCGAGACCCTGCTGCACGACATCCTCGGGCGCGACCTGCTGGCCTACCTGCGCCAGCACGCGCGGGTACGCCTGGACCTGCTGCGCCTGGACAGCACCAGCGCCCCCGCGGCCGAGGTGGACGTGCAGGTCTGGCTGGCCCCCGAAGGACCGCCCCCCGATCCCGGGTTCCCCTGTGACACGCTCGCCTGCCTGGCCCCGCTGGACTACCTGCCCCACGTGGCCAAGCGCTACTCGCGGGAAAGCAGCCGGCCGCGTAGCCTGCTGGAGCTGGAGGACTACATGCTGGTGGACCTCAGTGGCCAGTCGGGCCTGGAAGCCCTGGCGCCATGGAACCGCGCCATCGCCGCGCGCCGCTCGGGGGTGACGCGGGTGAACGCCTACGAGGTGCAGCGGCAGATGATCCAGTGGAGCGCCTGCATCGGGCTGCTGCCGCACTACGTCCCGCTGATCGACAAGAACCTGCTGGCGCTGCCGGCGCTGTTCCCCCAGCCCATGACCCTCAACGCCTGGCTCGCCGTGCGCAGCGAGGCCAGCGAGCGCGACGAGGTGCAGCGCATCGTCACCCTGGTGCGTGCCGCCTTCGAGGAGCGGCGGGACTGGTTCTGAGGGCCATGTTGCCCTCAGGCCGGCTGTTCCCCTGCGCGCCGGAGCAGGGTGCGGCAGCGCTCGGAGAGGTGCTCCACGCGCAGGTGCTTGCCGGCCTTGGTGTAGCGCTCGCGCAGGGTCTTGAGGGCAGCGATGGCGGAGTAGTCGACGAAGCTGAGGTGCCGGCAGTCGAGGGTGACCCGCTCCGGGTCGCCGGCCGGGTCGAACTGGTTGAGGAAGGGCGTGGCGGAGGTGAAGAACAGCGTGCCGTGCACCCGGTAGAGCTTGCTGCCGTCGGCCTCGATGTGGCTGTCCGCGTACAGCTCGCGGGCGTGGTGCCAGGCGAAGTTCAGGGCGGCGATGACGATGCCGCAGAGCACGGCGGCGGCCAGGTCGGTGAAGACGGTGATCACGGTGACGGCGACGATCACCAGCACGTCGTTCAGCGGCACCTTGCCGGCCACCCGCAGGGAGCCCCAGGCGAAGGTCTGCTGAGCCACCACGAACATCACCCCGGCCAGCGCCGCCAGCGGGATGCGCTCGATCAGCGGGGACAGGAACAGCACGAACAGCAGGATCATCACCCCGGCCACGATGCCGGACAGCCGGCCCCGTCCGCCGGAGCTGAGGTTGATGGCGGTCTGGCCGATCATCGCGCAGCCGCCCATGCCGCCGAACGCGCCGGAGACGATGTTGGCCGCGCCCAGGGCCATGCACTCGCGGTCGGGAAAGCCCCGGCTCTCGGTGATCTCGTCGGTGAGGTTGAGGGTGAGCAGGGTCTCCAGCAGCCCGACCATGGCCATCAGCAGCGCATAAGGCGCGATGATCTGCAGCGTCTCCAGGTTCCAGGGCACCGACGGCAGGGCGAAGCTGGGCAGGCCGCCGGCGATCTGCGCCATGTCCGCGAGGGTGCGGGTGGGCAGGCCCAGCAGGTGCACCAGCAGGCCGACACCGAGGATCGCCACCAGCGCCGGTGGCACGGCGCGGGTCAGTCGCGGCAACAGCCAGACCACCGCCATGGTCAGCCCCACCAGGCCGAGCATGGTGTACAGCGGCATGCCGCTCAGCCAGGCGTCGCCCTGCTTGAAGTGCTCCAGCTGGGCCAGGGCGATGACGATCGCCAGGCCGTTGACGAAGCCCAGCATCACCGGGTGCGGCACCATGCGCACCAGCTTGCCCAGGCGCAACGCCCCGAACAGCAGCATCACCGCCCCGGCCAGCACCGTGGTGGCCAGGAGGTACTGCACGCCGTGCTCCACCACCAGGGCGACGATGACCACCGCCATGGAACCGGCAGCGCCGGAGATCATCCCCGGCCGGCCACCGAACAGGGCGGTGAGGGTGCAGATGATGAAGGCGCCGTACAGCCCCATGAGCGGGTTGAGGTGGGCGACCAGGGCGAAGGCGATGCACTCGGGCACCAGGGCGAAGGCGGTGGTGAGACCGGCCAGGACTTCATGACGCAGGCGGGGTTTCTTCATGGGCTTACCGGGCCGGCGCGCTGCCGGCCCTGTCGGGGATGGGGGAGGGGCGCGCATGGTACGGAAATGCGCCCGGCCCCACCAGCACGGTCCGCCTCAGTGGTTGACCCGCTGGATCAGCTCCAGGCAGCGCTGGACATGGGCGCTGCCGTCCTGGGCGCGGCGGCTGAGGATGATGGGCGAGACCGCCTCCGGCTCCAGCACGTCGGCGTAGTCGATGTCGGCCCGGTGCTGCTGGCGCACCGAGGCCGGCACCAGGGCGACGCCCAGGCCGGCCGCCACCAGGCCGATGGCGGTCTGCAGTTCGTTGGCCCACTGCCCGATGCGCACCGCCAGGCCACGGTTGGCGAACAGCGCCAGCACGTGGTCGGCGTAGCTCGGGCGCGGGTTGGCGGGGTAGAGCACGAAGGGTTCGTCGGCGAGCTGCTGCAGCGACACCGGGCGCCCGAGCAACCGATGGCCGGCAGGCAGCACCGCCACCAGCGGGTCTTCCCGCAGCACCTGCTGGTAGATGGCCGGGTCGTCGAAGCGGATGCGTCCGAAGCCGATGTCGATGCGCCCGCTCTTCAGCGCCTCCACCTGCTGCAGGGTGGTCATTTCCTGCAGGCCCAGCTCCAGGTCCGGGTCCTGGCGCAGCTCGCGGATCAGCTCCGGCAGCACCGCATAGAGCGTGGAAGGGGCGAAGCCGATGCCCAGCCACTGGCGTTGCCCCTGGCCGATGCGCCGGGTGGTGTCGCAGAGGGCCTGCACCTGCTGCAGCAGGGCTGCGCTCTGTTCATGGAAGTAGCGACCGGCCTCGGTCAGCCGCAGCGGTCGGCCGCGCTCCAGCAGCGGCGTGCCCAGCTCCTCCTCCAGTTGCTGGATCTGCCGGCTCAGCGGGGGCTGGGCGATGTGCAGGCGCTCCGCCGCGCGGGTGAAGTTGAGGGTGTCCGCCACGGCCTGGAAATAGCGCAGGTGCCTGAGTTCCACGATACCTCCCGGGTATGAAAGAAGAGGGAGATGATATTGGACCTGTCGTTCCCGCTGGCGCAATGTTCGTCCACCCAAACCCAGACTTGCAGGGTATCGAGCGAGCCGAACCCTGCGCCACGGAAGCACACCCATGAGCACCCCCCTGATCGAACGGCTGGACACCTGCATCGTCGACCTGCCGACCATCCGCCCGCACAAGCTGGCCATGCACACCCTGCAGCGGCAGACCCTGGTGATCCTGCGCCTGCGCTGCAGCGACGGCGTCGAGGGCATCGGCGAGTCCACCACCATTGGCGGGCTGTCCTACGGCTACGAGAGCCCGGAAGGGATGAAGGCCAATATCGACGCGCACCTGGCCCCGGCACTGATCGGCCAGCCGGCGGACAACATCAACGCCGCCATGCAGCGCCTGGACCGGGTGGCCAAGGGCAACACCTTCGCCAAGTCCGGCATCGAGACGGCCCTGCTGGACGCCCAGGGCAAGCGCCTCGGGCTGCCGGTCAGCGAACTGCTCGGCGGCCGCGTGCGCGAGGGCCTGGAAGTGGCCTGGACGCTGGCCAGCGGCGACACCGGCCGCGACATCGAGGAGGCCGAGCGCATGCTCGACCTGCGTCGCCACCGCCTGTTCAAGCTGAAGATCGGCGCCAACCCCCTGGAGCAGGACCTGGCCCACGCGGTGGCCATCAAGCGCGCCCTGGGCGACCGCGCCAGCGTGCGCGTGGACGTCAACCAGCACTGGGACGAGTCCCAGGCGATCCGCGGTTGCCGGGTGCTCGGCGAGCACGGCATCGACCTCATCGAGCAGCCGATCCCGCGTTACAACCGCAGCGGCCAGGTGCGCCTGAACCGCTCCAGCCCGGCGCCGATCATGGCGGACGAGTCCATCGAGAGCGTCGAGGATGCCTTCAGCCTCGCCGCCGAGGGCGCCGCCAGCGTGTTCGCCCTGAAGATCGCCAAGAACGGCGGCCCCCGCGCCGTGCTGCGCACCGCCCAGATCGCCGAGGCGGCGGGCGTGGCGCTCTACGGCGGCACCATGCTCGAAGGCGCCATCGGCACCCTGGCGTCCGCCCACGCCTTCCTCACCCTGCGCCAGCTGACCTGGGGCACCGAGCTGTTCGGGCCGCTGCTGCTGACCGAGGAGATCGTCACCGAGCCCCCCGTCTACCGTGACTTCCAGCTGCAGGTGCCGCGTACCCCCGGCATCGGCCTGACCCTTGACGAGGAACGCCTGGCGCGCTTCCGCCGTTCCTGACCCCGGAGGACCCCGACCATGCTGTTTCACGTGAAGATGACCGTCCGCCTGCCCGCCGGCATGGACCCGGAGCGGGCCGCCCGGCTCAAGGCCGACGAGAAGGCCCTGGCCCAGCGCCTGCAGCGCGAGGGCACCTGGCGCCACCTCTGGCGCATCGCCGGGCACTACGCCAACTACAGCGTGTTCGACGTGCCCAGCGTCGAAGCGCTGCACGACACCCTGATGCAACTGCCGCTGTTTCCCTACATGGACATCGAGATCGACGGACTCTGCCGCCACCCCTCGTCGATCCATGATGACGACCGCTGAGCCCCGAACGCCCTGAACAAGAACAATGAGGTGACCCCCATGACCGTGAAGATTTCCCAGACTGCCGAACTCCAGCGTTTCTTCGAACAGGCGGCCGGTTTCGGCAACGACGCCGGCAACCCGCGCCTCAAGCGCATCGTCCAGCGGGTGCTGGAGGATGGCGCCCGGCTGATCGAGGAGCTGGCCATCACCGATGACGAGTTCTGGAAGGCCGTCGATTACCTCAACCGCCTGGGCGCCCGTGGCGAGGCCGGCCTGCTGGTGGCAGGGCTGGGCCTGGAGCGCTTCCTCGACATGCTGCAGGACGCCCGCGACGCCGAGGCCGGGCGTACCGGCGGCACCCCGCGCACCATCGAAGGCCCGCTCTATGTGGCCGGGGCGCCGCTGAGCGAGGGCTTCGCGCGGCTGGACGACGGCAGCGAAGACGGCGTGGGCATCCCGCTGTTCCTCGAAGGCACGGTGCGCGACACCGACGGCCGCCCGTTGGCCGGCGCGGTGGTGGACCTGTGGCACGCCAACACCAAGGGCCTGTATTCCTACTTCGACTCCAGCCAGTCCGAGTACAACCTGCGCCGCCGCATCGTCACCGACGCCGAGGGGCGCTACCGCGCCCGCAGCATCATCCCCTCCGGCTATGGCTGCGACCCCCAGGGCCCGACCCAGGAATGCCTCGACGGCCTCGGCCGGCACGGCCAGCGCCCCGCGCACATCCACTTCTTCATCTCTGCCGGCGGCCACCGCCACCTGACCACCCAGATCAACCTCGCCGGGGACCGCTACCTGTGGGACGACTTCGCCTACGCCACCCGCGAAGGGCTGGTGGGCGAGGTGACCCACCTGTCCAGCGGCAGCGCCCACGGCGTGGAAGGCCCCTGCGCCGAGTTGCAGTTCGACTTCGTGCTGCAGCCGGCCAGCCACAATCAGGACGAGCAGCGCAGCCAGCGCCCCCGCGCCCTGCAGGTGCCGGGCGCCTGAGCCTCGGGCACGCCCCGGTCGCGGTGACCGGGGCGTGCCGTCAAGGCACATCCGTGCAAGCCAGGCGGGCGGGCCCATGCTTGAATAGCCCGCTCAGCCACTGCCCGGATGCGCCCATGAACCGCAACGACCTCCGCCGCGTCGACATGAACCTGCTGGTGATCTTCGAAGCCCTGATGCTCGAACCCAACCTCACCCGGGTCGGCGAGAAGCTGTTCCTTTCCCAGTCCACCGTCAGCGCCGCCCTGGCACGCCTGCGCGATCTGTTCGACGACCCGCTGCTGATCCGCAGCGGCCGGGGCATGGTGCCCACGAGCCGGGCCCAGGAGATCTTCGCCGAGCTGCGCCCGGCCATGGACGTGATCTCCGCCGCCGTCAGCCGGGCCAAGAGCTTCGACCCCGCCACCAGCACCAACGTGTTCCGCCTCGGGCTTTCCGACGACGCCGAGTTCGGCCTGTTCCCCGCGCTGCTCAACGCCCTCCAGGAGGAGGCACCGAACATCGTGGTGGTGGTGCGCCGGGCCAACTTCCTGCTGATGCCGGCGCTGCTCGCCTCGGGGGAGATCACCGTCGGCGTCAGCTACACCACCGACCTGCCGGCCAACGCCAAGCGCCGCAAGCTGCGCGACATCGGCGTCAAGGTGCTGCGCGGCGACGAGCGTCCCGGCCCGCTGACCCTGGACGACTACTGCGCCCGCCGCCATGTGATGGTGTCGTTCTCCGGCGACCTCTCCGGCAACATCGACCAGGACCTGGCGCGCATCGGTCGCAGCCGCCAGGTGGTGCTCGCGGTACCCCAGTTCGGCAGCCTGCGGGCGCTGCTGCGGGGCACCGAGATGATCGCCACGGTGCCGGACTACGCCGCCTGCACCCTGGTGGACGACGGCAGCCTGCGTGCCGACGACGCCCCCTTCGAGGTGGACAAGGCCGAGCTGTCCATGGTCTGGAGCGGCGCCCACGACAACGACCCCGCCGAGCGCTGGCTGCGCGAGCGCATCCACCAGTTCATGTCCCGCGAACTCTGAGCCGGATCAGCCTGCACGGCGCAGGCCCAGGGCGAGGAGGGCGGTCAGCAGGCTGACCCCGGCGATGGCGACGAAGGCCGCGTGGTAGCCCGCCAGGGTTGCCGCCCCGGCATCCAGCCCGGCGGCCAGTGCCTGGGCGCTGGTGTGATGGGCCAGGCTGACGAATACCGCGATCCCCAGTGCGCCGCCCAGCTGCCGCGAGGTGTTGAGCAGGCCGGAGGCCAGCGCCGTGTCCGCCGGGGCGATCCCGGCGATGGCTGCGTGCACCGCCGTGGCCAGCATCAGTCCGACCCCGGTGCCCAGCAGCAGGGTCGGGCCCGCCACATGGCGCAGCAGGTCCACCTCCTTCGGCAGCCAGGCCAGCCCGAGAAAGCCCAGCGCCGCCAGCACCCCGCCGAGGCTGGGCAGGTGGCGTATTCCCTTTGCGGCGAGCCAGCGGGCACCCAGGGCGGCGCTGGCGATGGCCAGGCAGGTCGGCAGCATGGCAAGGCCGGTGTCGCGGGCGCCCAGGCCGGCCACCTCGTGCAGCGCCAGGGCCAGGAAATACAGCGATGCGGTGAGGGTCGCGCCCAGGCTCAGCAGCAACAGGTTGCCCAGCGCCACGTTGCGCTGGCGGAACAGACCCAGGCGCACCAGCGGCTCGCGCACCCGCGCCTCGATGATCAGGAAGGCCACGCCCAGCAGCGCCGCCAGGCCCAGCGCCAGCAGCACCCTCGGCGCGCCCCAGCCCAGGCCGACGCTGCTCACCAGGGCGTAGATCAGGGCGCTGGCGGCGCCGGTGACGGTCAGCGCACCGCCCACGTCCAGCGGCTTGGGGTTCGTCGGCAAGCCGGGCGCCAGGGTGCTTGAGGCGAGCACGAACAGGCCGATGCCCAGGGGCACGTTGACGAACATCACCCAGCGCCAGCTGGCGTAGGCGGTGAGCAGGCCACCCAGCAGCACGCCGAAGGCCGCCGCCAGCGAACCGGAGGCGGTCCACAGGGCGATGGCGCGGTCCCGCCGGGCGCCCGGTGCATGGGCGCCGACGATCACCGACAGGGTCGAGGTGGCCAGCACCGCCGCTCCCGCACCCTGGAAGGCCCGCGCCGCCACCAGCAGCGCCGGGTCCTGGGCCAGGCCGCCGACCAGGCTGGCCAGGCTGAACAGCGCCAGGCCGGCGCGCAGCACCCGGCGCCGGCCGAGGCGGTCGGCCAGCCGTGCGGCCAGCAGCATCAGCCCGCCCAGGGCCACCAGGTAGGCGTCCACCACCCACTGGCGACTGGCGGCATCCAGCCCCAGGTCCCGCGCCATGGCGGGGAGGGCGACGTTCACGATGGCGCCGTCCATCACCACCATGAAGGAGGCCAGGCAGGCGATCAGGGTGGCGAGCCAGAGGGGCGCGCCGGGGTTGAGCAGGGCCGTGGGCGCGGGCGCCCGCTGGCCGGTGGCGAGGGTGTTCATCGGCATCTCCTGATGAGTCCGGGAATCCGGGGTTCGCCATCAGGATCGGGGCGAGGGCGCTTGTTCCGATAACCGCATCCGGACAAGCTATGTTGCAAACCTGCCATGCCGGAGATCGCCACTATCACTGAAGCCGACCTGACGGACCTGCTCGGCGGTCCGCTGCTCATCGCCCTGCGCGGCGGCCACGAGCCCGACCACGTCTTCCGCCTGGGCAACAAGGAAACCGACTGGCACCGCCACCGGCGCGGGCAGCTCACCTGCGTCGAGACCGGCCTGGTGCACGTGCGCACCGCCCAGGGCTCCTGGGTGCTGCCGCCGTATCGCGCCGCCTGGATGCCGCCAGGGGTGCCCCACTGGGCGAGCCTGAGCGGCGTGCTGTCCGGGTGGAGCGTGCTGATCGAACCTTCGGCCTGCGCGCGGTTGCCGGCCCATCCCCAGGTGATGGGCGTGGGCGAGGTGATGCGCGCGCTGGTGAGCCGCGCGGCCAGCTGGAACCCCCGCGAGGCGCTGACCCCCGAGCGCGAGCGGCTGGTGCAGGTGCTGCTGGACGAGATCGTCGCCGCGCCCACCGAGCCGCTCCACCTGCCGATGCCCACCGACCGCCGGGTGCTGCCCATCGCCCGTGGGCTGCTGGCCAACCTGGCGGACACCCGCAGCCTAGAGGCCTGGGCCGAAACCGCCGGGCTGTCGCCGCGCACCGCCCGGCGCCTGTTCATCGCCGAGACCGGCATGGCCTTCGCCGAGTGGCGGCAGCAGGCGCGGCTGGTGCACGCCCTGGAGCGCCTGGCCCAGGGCGACCCGGTGGCGGTGGTGGCCGATGCCCTGGGCTACGCCTCGCCGAGCAACTTCATCGCCATGTTCCGCAAGGCCTTCGGGCAGACACCGGCGCGCTATTTCGTCGAACGGCCGGACGGCTGAAGGCCGGGCAGATGTGGATGGGATGAGTTCTCGCTTGGCACGGATTGCGCTGAAACGTAATCTTATTACGTTTCAAAACAGAGCCCGCCCATGCCCCTCAAGCCCCACACCCGCCTGCACTCCATCGACGCCCTGCGGGGCCTCGTCATCCTCTTCATGCTGCTGGACCACGTCCGCGAGACCTTCTACCTGCACCACCAGGTGGGGGACCCGATGGACGTGGCCGGCACCGACCCGGCGCTGTTCCTCTGCCGCACCCTGGCGCACCTCTGTGCCCCGGTGTTCATCCTGCTGACCGGGTTGTCCGCCTACCTGTACGGCGAGAAGCACGACGGACGCGGAGCGGTGTCGGCCTTCCTGTTCAAGCGCGGGCTGTTCCTGGTGGTGCTGGAGCTCACCCTGGTCAACTTCGCCTGGACCTTCCAGTGGCCGCCCAGCGTGATGTATCTGCAGGTGATCTGGGCCATCGGCCTGAGCATGCTGGCGCTCTCCGCGCTGGTCTGGCTGCCGCGCCCGGCGCTGGTGGCCCTCGGGCTGCTGCTGGTGGCTGGGCACAACCTGCTGGATGGCGTGCATGCCGAGCCCGGCACCTGGGCGCACATCCCCTGGGCGGTGCTGCATGACCGGAGCTGGATCGAACTGGGCGAGGGCCTGCGCCTGCGCACCTCCTACCCGGTGCTGCCGTGGATCGGCGTGATCGCCCTGGGCTATGCCCTGGGGCCCTGGTTCGGCCGGGGCAGCCAGGCGGAGACGCGCCAGCACCGGCTGTGGGTGACGGGCGCGGCATGCCTGCTGCTCTTCGTGCTGCTGCGCCTGGTGAACGGCTACGGCGAACGGCCCTGGGCGCCAGGCGCCGACCTGACCCACACGCTGATGGCCTTCTTCAACATCACCAAGTACCCGCCGTCGCTGCTGTTCCTGGCCCTCACCCTGGGGCTCGGCCTGTGGCTGCTGCGGGCCTTCGAGCGCATCGGCCAGGCGCGCCTGGTGCCGCTGCTGGCCACCTTCGGCGCCGCGCCGATGTTTTTCTACCTGCTGCACCTCTACGTGCTGAAGCTGCTCTACCTGGCGTGCCTGGCCATCTTCGGCGCCAACCAGGGCACGCTGTTCGGCTTCGACGGCACCTGGGCGCTGTGGCTGGCCAGCGCGGTGCTGGCGGTGGCGCTGTTCCCGCCGGTGCGCGCCTTCGCCCGGTTGAAGGCGCGGCGGCGCGACCTTGCCTGGCTGAAGTACTTCTAGCCGGGCGAGCAGGCGCCTTCGTCGGGGCGTTTCAGCAGCAGGCTGAGCTGCTTCGGCGGCTGGTGCACCAGGCCGTCGTCCGACTCGCAGACGCGCTGGATGAAGTTGTCGGTGAACAGCAGCTTGCCGTGCACGAAGTGCTCGCCAGGCCGCAGGTTGGGGTTGTCGATCCGGGTGCCGAGGCGCGCCGCCAGCCAGGTGCCGGCTTCGTAGTGGCTGATCCAGCGTTCGCTGGCCAGCTGCTGCAGCGGTGCCTCCGGCGCTTCGCGGGCGATGACGATCACCGGCACGTCGCTAACCTCCGGCACCAGGTCGTTGTGGCCCCAGTGGCCGTCCTCGCCCAGGCGCTGGCCGTGGTCACCGGTGATCACCAGGTAGCGCTCGCCTTCGAGCCGGTCGAACGCCTCCAGCACCTCACCCAATAGCTCGTCCAGGTAGTGGATGGCGTTGTCGTAGGCGTTGGCCTGGTCGGCGGCGCTTTGGTCCGGCCAGGGTGCGACGCGGGCCTCGTGGCGGTAGTTGTTTGCGTAGGGCAGGTGCGCGGTGCGCAGGTTGAGCACCACGAAGTTGCGCGGCCCCCAGTGCTGCTGGGCCAGCAGCTCGAGCAGGGTGCGGTCCTGGCGCTGGAGGAAGCGCAGCGGGTGGTCCTCGCGGGTGATCGACACGTCCAGGTAGCGGCTGCCCAGGTGCGCCAGCAGCTTGGACTCCTGGGACGAGATCCAGTGGGTGCGGAAGCCGGCTTCCCGGGCGAAGCGGAACAGGTTGACCTGGCCGGTGCGCAGCAGCGGGTCCTGGCCGGGTTCGCGGATGGGGTTGAGCAGGTACGGCAGGCTCACGTCGGTGGCTACGCCGGCCGCCACGCCAGGGCGCAGCAGGGCGTCGGGGTGGTCGCGCAGGTAGGCCTGCAGGCGCGGGGTGGTGTCGCGGTCGTAGCCGAACACGCCGAGCCGGTCGCTGCGCAGGGAGTCCGCCACCACCAGCCACACATGCCTGGCGCCGCTGGGCACGGCGCTCAGGCCGTAGGGCTGGAAGGGCGCCGGGGGCAGTTGCGCGTCCTCGCGCAGGGCCAGGCGCACCGCCCAGGCGGAGAAGGCGTTCAGGCTGTTGTGCAGGCCGCTGCGGGCCGGGCTGGGGACGAAGGCGTCGAGGTTGCGGTAGGTGGCGCGGTAGGGCTTGGACAGCAGCACCACGGCGATCAGCAGCAGCGCCCAGCGGCTCGAAGGCAGGCCCAGGGCCGGGCGCACCTTCAGGTGCAGGAGCAGCAGCGCCGTGTAGGGCAGGCCGACGCACACCAGCACCGGCCAGTGCTGGGTGAAGCTGTACAGCGCGGTGTCGCGCACCTCGGCCGAGTCGTTGAGCAGGGCCTGGATGTCGATGGCGCTCAGCGGTTCGCCGAAGAAGCTGATGTTGGCCAGCTGCATCACCTGCATCAGCGCGAACAGCAGCAGGATGCCCGCCACCAGCAGCCGTTGGCCGCAGAGCCAGAGGGCGGCGCTGAACAGCCAGAGCACCGCCACGTAGCCCAGCTCCAGCTCGGCTCGGTTGCTGGGGGTGAACTGCTGCTGGAGGAGGTCATCCGCCAGCAGCAGGCTGCAGCTCAGAGTGGCGAGCGCCGGCAGGGCCAGCCAGCGGCGCGTCGTCGGGCTGAGCATCAGTCTTTGACCTCGGTCTTCACGGCCTTGCCGCTCACCGGGTCGTGGTAGATCTCCACCTTGCGGCGGTCCTTGTCGTAGCCATAGATCTCGTAGCAGTTGCCGTCGGTGACCTTGAACTTGCGGATCTCGTAGCCCTGCTCGCGCAGGCCGGCCTGGAAGCGCTCCGGGTCCTGCCAGGTACTGCGCTCGGCTTCGGTGCAGGTGGGGCCGGCAACGGCACTGGCGCTGGCCAGCAACAGGGTGGGAAGCAGCAGGTATCGCATGGGTGGGGCTCCTTTTCAGTAAGGGGCCCACCTTGTGGCGCGAAGCTTAACGAAGGCTTAGGGGGTAATGGCGCGTTACATTTGCCGGCTTTCCAAGCCGCAGCGAATTCCCATCATGGCCGCCACCGAACGATGGAGAGCGCCCCATGCGCGTGCTGCTGGTCGAAGATGATGCCGCCCTGGCCCAGGGCATTCGCGTGGCCCTGCGCAAGGAGGGTTACACCCTCGACTGGGTGGCTGACGGCGTGGAGGCCGGCCATGCCTTGCGCAGCGAGGCCTTCGACCTGGTGCTGCTGGACCTGGGCCTGCCGCGCCAGGATGGCCTCACCCTGCTGCGCCAGCTGCGCAGCCGGCCGGAGACCCAGGTGCCGGTGCTGGTGCTCACCGCCCGCGACGGCAAGGCCGACCGCATCCAGGGGCTGGATGCCGGCGCCGACGACTATCTGGTCAAGCCGGTGGACCTGGACGAACTCAAGGCTCGCATCCGCGCCCTGCTGCGCCGTTGCCAGGGGCGAGCGCAGCCGCTGCTGGAGCATGCCGGCGTCAGCCTCGATCCGGCGACCCAGGAGGTGCGCTACCACGGGCAGACGGTGGCGATGACGCCCATGGAGTACCAGCTGCTGCACCAGTTGCTGGTGCGCCCTGGGGCGGTGGTCACCCGTGAGCGCCTCAGCCACACCCTCTACGGCTGGAACGAGAGCGGCCCCGGCAACACCCTGGAAGTGCTGATCCACAACCTGCGCAAGAAGCTCGACAGCGGTCTGATCCGCACTGTGCGCGGGGTCGGTTACCTGGTGGAGCGCGCGCCATGATCGCCATTCGCACCCGCATCCTCGCGCCGACCCTGGCGCTGTTCCTGATCGGCAGCCTGGTGCTGGGCTTGCTGGCGGTGCGTGACAGCCACCGGGAAATCGAAGGCATCTACGACGCCCAGCTGCTGCAGACCGCCCGCCTGCTGCAGGGCGTGCTGCGGCAGCCGGGCCTGGAGCGCGCCGACTGGGCGAGCCTGCGCCAGGCGCTGGACCAGGCCATGGAGCGCTCCGCAGAAGGCGTGCTGACCCACCCCTACGAGATCGACGTGGCCTTCCAGATCTGGTCCCGCGATGGCCGGCTGCTGCTGCGTTCCGACGACGCCCCGGCGCTGGAGAAACCCCCGGCGGTGGGCGTGCAGGACTTCATCGTCGACGGCCACGAATGGTGCGGTGTACTGCTGGACGACGCCGAGCAGGGCCTGCTGATCTGGGTCGGCGAGCGCGACGACCTGCGCCAGGACCTGATCCAGCGCATCGTCCAGCATGCCTTGCTGCCCAGCCTGGTGGGGCTGCCGCTGCTGGCCCTGGTGATCTGGCAACTGCTGGGCTGGGGCCTGCGCCCGCTGCAGCGCCTGGCGCGGCAACTGCGCGCCCGCCCGGTGGACAGCCTGGAACCCCTGGCACGCGGCCCGCTGCCGCCCGAGCTGGAGCCGGTGCGCAGCGCCCTGGACCGCCTGCTGCAGCAACTGCGCAACCTGCTGGAGCGCGAGCGGCGCTTCATCGCCGATGCCGCCCACGAGCTGCGCACGCCCCTGGCCATTCTCGACATCCACGCCCGCAACGCCCGTCAGGCCGACAACGACCAGGAGCGTGACGAGGCCCTGGCCTTCCTCCAGCAGGGCGTGGGCCGCGCCACCCGCATCGCCAGCCAGCTGCTCACCATGGCCCGCCTGGAGCCGGAGATCGACACCCGGCAGCCCGTGGACCTGCCGGCCCTGGTGCGCGAGGAGCTGGCGGAGCTGACGCCGCTGGCCCTGCGCCAGGACGTGGAACTGGTGCTGGAAGGGGAGCCCGCGTGCCCGGTGCAGGGCGAGGAAGCCTCGCTGTCGATCCTGCTGCAGAACCTCATCAGCAATGCCCTGACCTTCACCCCGCCTGGCAGCGAGGTGCGGGTGCAGGTGGACGCCCTCGGCCAGGGCGTGCGCCTGCGGGTGCTGGACCAGGGGCCGGGGGCCAGCGAGGCCGAACTGGCGCGCCTCTGCGACCGCTTCTACAGCGCCGGCAATCCCCAGGGTGCGGGCCTGGGGCTGGCCATCGTGGAGATGATCAGCCGTCGCCTCGGCGCTTCGCTTCGCTTGAGCAACCGCGCCGAGGGCGGCTTCTGCGTGGAGTTGTTGTTCCCGCTATTGGGCGGCGCGCGGCCGGGAGCCCCGCTGGAGGGGCTGGCCGGGCGTCGCTGAGGCTCAGTCGACGCTCAGGGTGCCCCAGAAGGTGTCGGTGGACGAATAGGGGTAGGTCTTGCCGTCGTATTGCAGGGTCTTCTTCACCGTGCGCAGCGGCTTGTCGTCGTCGTCGCTCACCTGGGCGGAGAGGATCAGGTCGGCGAACCCGTGGCTGCTCTTCGGGCCGATGGCCAGGGTCATCCGCGCGTGCTCGGAGCGGAAGCGGTCGTTGTTCACGCAACTGGTGCCCTGCACGGTGATCCACTCCCGCAGGTAGCCGGTGAACACCGGGCGCAGGGTGGCGGCCTCGCCGGGAACGAACAGCGTCAGCTCGTCGAACATCCCCGCGTCCGGACAACTGGGCCCACGGGCCTGGCTGCTGATCACCACGCCGAAGGCACGCACGTCCTTGGCCAGGCGGTAGCGCGCGGTGTCCAGCCAGAGGCTGTCGGCGCTGATCTCCAGCAGGGCGTCTTCTTCCAGGTTGCCTTCGTGGCGCTCGAGGATACGCCCGCTGGCGCTGTCCACCCGTGCCACCAGCAGGTGCAGCAGGCGTTCACCGGGCGTGCTACCGCTGGCGTCGCTGTCGTAGGCCAGGGCCACCACGCTCTGCCGGGCGTCGTCCGGCCAGCGCTTGCAGGCGGCGGCCACCAGCGGGCCTTCGCTGTCGTAGCTCGGCTGTTGCCAGCCCTTCTGGCCCAGTTGCTGGGCGATGCCGTTCAGCAACGCGGGTTCACAGGGCTGTGCATCGCGGGCCCAGGCGGGGTTGGCCAGGCTGGTGGCGGCCGCCAGCAGCCAGGGCAGGGCGCGGAACAGGGGGCGATGGAGGCGACGGTCCATGTGCGGGTGTCCTGAATGGAGAGAAGGGCGGGCATTCTAGCGCCCGGCGGGGCTTGGCGGCGTAAGCCGGTCAGCCGTCGAACACCTGGCAGCCGAAGTAGAACGTCCCGGGCGGCGACGTGCTGTCGGTGCCGACGAAGAAGGCATCCGGGAAGGGGGTGTCGTCGGAGGCCTGGCCGACCTCCTTGCGGTACTGCCCGCGTCCCCAGCCGCTGGTGGCCAGGTCCTCCTTGGGCACGGGCTGCACGCCGGTCCTGCCGACGAAGGCCGCCTGGTCGCCGGTGGCTTGCGTGTAGAACACCGCGCCGCTGTCGCCCCGGTACCAGAGGGTGCTGATCGGCACGCCCAGCACCTCGACCGGTTGCGGCAGGTGGTACTCCAGGTCGATCAGGCCGTCTTCGTCGTGGTCCACGGCGACGATGCCGTTGGCCTTGAACAGCGCCTTCACCGCGTCGTCGCGGGCATCCAACGGGGCCTGCTGGCAGGTCAGCGCCTTCTCCAGCGCACCGGCCACCTGGGCATCCAGCGCGAAGGCGGGTGAGCTGGCCCAGAGCAGGGCGAAGAGGGCAATGGGATTCCTGGGCTTCACGGGACGGTCTCCTTGACGGTCAGCGGGCGGGCATTCTAGCGCGCCCATGGCCGCGTACCGTGATGCGCTGGGCGCTTCCGCAACCGCCCCCGTCAGGCACTCAGGGGCAGGGCGCTGACCGCCGCCTCGGCCGCCACCTCGCCGATCACCAGGATCGCCGGGCTGCTCAGGCGGAAGGCGCTGGCGTCCTGCAACAGGGTGGCCAGGGTGCTGCGGCGCTCGCGCTGTTCCGGGAGCGAGGCGTTTTCGATCATCGCCAGCGGCATGCCCGGCGCCATGCCGCCGGCGAGCAGCCCGGCCTGCAAGGCGGCCAGCCGGGCGACGCCCATGTACACCACCAGGGTGGTGCCGCTGGCGGCCAGGGCGGCCCACTCCGGCTCGCTGTCGTCCTGGGTGTGGGCGGTGACCAGGGTCACGCCACGGCTGACGCCCCGAAGCGTGAGCGGGATGCCGCAGGCGGTGGCGCCGGCCAGCCCGGCGGTGATGCCGTTGACCAGTTCGCAGTCCACGCCGCGCTCCGCCAGCCAGGCGGCTTCCTCGCCGCCGCGCCCGAAGATGCACGGGTCGCCGCCCTTGAGCCGCACCACGCAGCGTCCCTGGCGGGCGTAGCGCAGCATCAGGCGGTGGATGAAGGCCTGTGGCGTGGAGCGGCAGCCGCCGCGCTTGCCCACCCGCACCACCCGTGCGCCGGGGCAGTGCACGAGCAGGGCTGGGTTCACCAGATCGTCGATCATCACCACGTCGGCCGCGCCCAGTACGCGGGCGGCCTTCAGGGTCAGCAGTTCGGGGTCACCGGGGCCCGCGCCCACCAGCCAGACCTTGCCGTTCATGTGCAACCTCCTCAGGCGCTTGCCCGTTGTGGCGCCGCCAGCAGGCGGCGGATTTCCGGTACGCAGGAGCCGCAGCGGGTGCCGCAACCGAGCTCCTCCTTCAGGCCCGCCAGGTCCAGCCCCCGGGCGATGCCGGCCAGCACCGCCGGCTGGCTGACGTTCATGCAGGTGCACAGGGTGCGCGTGGCGGCGGGGGTGCCGCTGGGCGGTGTGCTCAGGGGCGCCAGCAGCCAGCGGCGCAGGCTTTGGTCGGCGCGGCCTTCCTGCCAGAGGCCCTTGAGCCAGTCCCGCGCGGCCGTTTCGCCCGCGAGGCGCAGGGCGGTGATGCGGCCGCCCTCGATGCGCACCCGCTTGCCCACCGCGCGGCGCGGGTCGTCGTAGGCCAGCACCGGGCCGTCCAGCAGCCCCAGGGCCTGGTCGATGCGCTGCAGCAACGTCGGATCGGGGGCCTCGCCGTGGGCAGCGCGGATCACCAGGGCGCCGCGCTCGTGGCCGCTGGGCACCAGGCTGGCGTAGGCAAAGGCGTCGCAGAGCGGGCGCAGGGTGGTGAAGGCGGCCTGCAGGTCGCCCTCCACCAGGGCGAACAGCTGCCAGGGCAGCGCCACCGGCTCCACCTCCACACAGGCGTGCTTGAGCTCCGGCTGGCGCGACAGCGGGTCCCGCGCCGGGCTGGTCAGGCGGTTGCTGCCCAGCCCGGAAAGGAAGCGGTCGCCCCAGTGCATCGGCAGGAAGGCCTGGCCGGGGCGCAGCGCCTCGTCGGTGACGGCAGGCAGCAGCAGTTCGCCCCGGCGGCTGCGCACCCGCACCAATTGGCCGTCGACGAGCCGGCGCCGGCGCATGTCCTCCGGGTGCAGGCCGAGTTGCGGCCCGTCCACATGGCCGAACAGCCGGGGCAGGGTGCCGGTGCGGCTCATGCCGTGCCACTGGTCGCGCAGGCGCCCGGTGTTGAGCACCAGCGGGTAGCGCGCATCGCGGCGCTCCACCGGCGGCCGGTAGGCCTCGGTGATGAAGCGGGCGCGGCCAGTGGCGGTGGCGAAGCGCCGGTCGCCGTACAGGCGCGGCGTGTCGGCCTGGGCTCCAGTGGGAAAGGGCCACTGCTGGGGGCCGAGGCGCTCCAGCAGGGCGTGGGAGAGGCCGCTGAGGTCCAGGTCGCGGCCGGCGGTCAGCCCCTTGTATTCGTCGAACAGCGCTGCCGGGCCGTCGAAGTCGAACAGGCTCGGCTGGCCGGGACGCAGGCGGCGCTCCAGGCGGCGGGCGAAATCGCAGGCGATGGCCCAGTCGGGACGCGCCTCGCCGGGCGCCGGGACGGCCTGGCGCACACGGCTGATGCGCCGTTCGGAGTTGGTCACGGTGCCGTCCTTCTCGCCCCAGCTGGCGGCGGGCAGCAGCAGGTCGGCATGGCGGCAGGTCTCGGTGGTGGCGAAGGCCTCCTGCACCACTACGAAGGGACAGGCGGCCAGGGCCTCGTGCACCTGTGCCTGGTCCGGCAGGGACTGGGCCGGGTTGGTGCAGACGATCCACAGCGCGCGGATGCGCCCCTCGCGCACTGCTTCGAACAGCTCCAGGGCGGCCAGCCCCGGTGCTTCCGGCAGGGCCGGCACGCCCCAGTAGGCGGCCACCTCGTGCCGGTGCCCGGCATCGGCCGCTTCCCGGTGGCCGGGCAGCAGGTTGCTCAGGCTGCCGGTTTCGCGGCCGCCCATGGCGTTGGGCTGGCCGGTGAGGGAGAAGGGCCCGGCGCCCGGCCGGCCGATCTGCCCGGTGGCCAGGTGCAGGTTGATCAGCGCGCTGTTCTTGGCGCTGCCGGCGCTGGACTGGTTGAGCCCCATGCACCACAGCGAGAGCAGGCGGGGCGTGCGTCCGATCCATTCGGCGCAGCGCTGCAGGTCGGCCGCGTCGATGCCGCAGGTCTGCGCCACCTGCGCCGGCCCGTAGTCGCGCACCAGCGCCTTGAGGGCGTCGAAGCCCTCGGTGTGCGCGGCGATGAAGCCGTGGTCCACCCAGCCTTCCCACAGCAGGAGGTGCAGCAGCCCGTGGAACAGCGCCACGTCGGTGCCGGGGAGGATCGCCAGGTGCAGGTCGGCCAGCTCGCAGGTATCGGTGCGTCGGGGGTCGATGACGATCACCTTCATCTCGGGGCGCTGCGCCTTGGCTGCCTCCAGGCGCCGGAACAGCACCGGGTGGGCGAAGGCCATGTTGCTGCCGACGATCAGCACGCAGTCGGCCTGTTCGATGTCCTCGTAGGAACAGGGCGGGGCGTCGGCGCCCAGGCTGCGCTTGTAGCCGACCACCGCCGAGGACATGCACAGCCGCGAGTTGCTGTCGATGTTGTGGGTGCCCACCAGGGCCCGGGCCAGCTTGTTGAAGGCGTAGTAGTCCTCAGTCAGCAACTGGCCGGAGACGTAGAACGCCACGCTGTCCGGCCCGTGCTCGGCGAGGGTGGTGGCGAAGCGCTCGGCGGCGTGCTCCAGGGCGGTGTCCCAGTCGGTGGCGCTGCGTGCCAGGCCCTTGGCCAGGCGCAGCTCCGGCCGCAGGGCGCGGGCGGCCGGGTCGCCGCTGAGGTGCAGGCTGGAGCCCTTGCTGCACAGGCGACCGAAATTGGCCGGGTGGGCCGGGTCGCCGGCGACCCCGAGGATGCGCGCGCCGTCGTGTTCGATCAGCACCCCGCAGCCGACGCCGCAGTAACAGCAGGTGGTGGCGGTGGTCCGGGTCATGGGCGGTCCTCGTCGGGTCAGGCGCAGGCAGTGCTGCGCAGGGCCAGCAGCACGCGGCCGCCTTCCACCCGCACCGGGTGCCGGTGGGCGCAGCCCTGGTCCGGGGCCACCGCCTCGCCGGAGGCGAGTTCGATGTGCCAGGCGTGCAGCGGGCAGGCCACGCGCTTGCCGTAGACCAGCCCCTGGGACAGCGGGCCGCCCTTGTGCGGGCAGCGGTCGTCGAGGGCGAAGACTTCGTCTTCGGCGGTGCGGAACACGGCGATGTCGCCGTCGGGGCCGGCGACGATGCGCGAGCCCAGCGGGTTGATCTCGTCCAGGGCACAGATGTCGAGCCAGTTCATGGGGCGTTCTCCAGGTCGGGTCGGGTGGGCGGCACGACGCCTCAGGCGTCGGCCAGTGCCTTCACGGGGATGCGTTGGAATTCCTTCTTCAGGGCCGGTTCGGCGATGCGCGCCTGCCACGGGTCCTGTTCGAAGGACAGGGCGTATTGCAGGCGCTGGTTGAGGGCGCGGCGGTTGTCGGCGTTCTCCAGCACCGCCTGGCGGATGTGCGCCATGCCCACCCGCTGCAGGTAGTGCACGGTGCGTTCGAGGTAGAAGGCTTCCTCGCGGTAGAGCTGGAGGAAGGCGCCGCTGTATTCGCGCACCTCGTCGGCGGTCTTGAGCTTGACGAAGAACTCCGCCACTTCGGTGCGGATTCCGCCGTTGCCGCCGATGTACAGCTCCCAGCCGGAGTCCACGCCGATGATGCCGATGTCCTTGATGCCGGCCTCGGCGCAATTGCGCGGGCAGCCGGAGACGGCCAGCTTGACCTTGTGCGGCGACCACATGTTGAACAGGTCGTGCTCCAGGTCGATGCCCAACTGGGTGGAGTTCTGCGTGCCGAAGCGGCAGAACTCGCTGCCGACGCAGGTCTTCACCGTGCGGATGGACTTGCCGTAGGCGTGGCCGGAGGGCATGTCCAGGTCCTTCCAGACGCCGGGCAGGTCCTCCTTGCGAATGCCCAGCAGGTCGATGCGCTGGCCGCCGGTGACCTTGACCATGGGCACCTGGTACTTGTCCGCCACGTCGGCGATGCGGCGCAGCTCGGCGGCGCTGGTGACGCCGCCCCACATGCGCGGTACCACCGAGTAGGTGCCGTCCTTCTGGATGTTGGCGTGGGCGCGCTCGTTGATCAGGCGCGACTGCGGGTCGTCGTGGGCCTCGCCCGGCCAGGTGGAGATCAGGTAGTAGTTCAGCGCCGGGCGGCAGGTGGCGCAGCCGTCCGGTGTGTTCCAGCCCAGCGCGGCCATGGTCTGGCCGAGGTGGGTCAGGTGCTGCTCGCGGATGGCCGCGCGCACCTGGCCATGGTTCAGCTCGGTGCAGCCGCACACGGCCTTTTCGCTCTTGGGCTTCACATCCGCTGCGCCGCCGACGGTGCTGATGAGGATCTGCTCCACCAGCGGTGCGCAGGAGCCGCAGGAGCTGGCGGCCTTGGTGTGCTTCTTCACCTCGTCGACGCTGAACAGGCCGTTGGCCTGTATGGCTTTGACAATGGTGCCCTTGCACACGCCGTTGCAGCCGCACACCTCGGCGCTGTCGGGCATGCTCGCAGCGCTGCTCTGGCCCTGGTGGCCGACGTCGCCCAGGGCGCTCTCGCCGAACATCAGGTGGTCGCGGATACCACTGATGTCGGCGCCCTCGCGCACCTGACGGAAGTACCAGCCGCCGTCGGCGGTGTCGCCATAGAGGCAGGCGCCCACCAGCACGTCGTCCTTGATGACGAGCTTCTTGTAGACCCCGCCGATGGGGTCGGACAGGGTGATGGTCTCGGTGCCGTCGCCACCCATGAAGTCCCCGGCGGAGAACAGGTCGATGCCGGTGACCTTGAGCTTGGTGGAGGTCACCGAGCCCTGGTAGCGGGCGAAGCCGAGCATGGCCAGGTGGTTGGCGCAGACCCGCGCCTGTTCGAACAGCGGCGCCACCAGGCCGTAGGCGATGCCCCGGTGGTTGGCGCATTCGCCGACGGCGTACACGCGCGGGTCGTAGGTCTGCAGGGTGTCGTTGACCAGGATGCCGCGGTTGCATGGCAGGCCCGCGCGCTCGGCCAGTTCGGTGTTGGGGCGGATGCCGGCGGCCATCACCACCAGGTCGGCCGGGACCACCTCGCCACCCTTGAACTGCACGGCGCAGACGCGGCCCTCGCCGTTGTCCATCAGCTCGTCGGTGACGGTGTTGAGGCGGAAGTGGATGCCTCGCGCCTCTAGCGCGCTCTGCAGCAGCTTGCCGGCGGTGCGGTCGAGCTGGCGCTCCAGCAGCCAGTCGGCCAGGTGCACCACGGTGACGTCCATGCCGCGCTGCTTGAGGCCGTTGGCCGCCTCCAGGCCGAGCAGGCCGCCGCCGATCACCACGGCGTGGCTGTGACGCTGGGCGGCGTCGATCATGGCCTGGGTGTCGGCGATGTCGCGGTAGCCGATCACACCCGCCAGGCGGTTGCCCGGCACCGGCAGGATGAAGGGGTTGGAGCCGGTGGCGATCACCAGGCGGTCGTATTCGGCCTGGGTGCCGTCGTCGGCGGTGACCACTCGGCGGCGCCGGTCGATGGCCACCACCTTGCGGTTGAGCAGCAGCTGGATGCGCTGCTCGGCGTACCAGTTGAGGTCGTTGAGGACGATGTCCTCGAAGGCCTGTTCGCCCGCCAGCACCGGCGACAGCAGGATGCGGTTGTAGTTGGGGTGCGGTTCGGCGCCGAACAGGGTGATGTCGTAGAGGTCGGGGGCGAGCTTGAGCAGCTCTTCGAGGGTGCGCACTCCGGCCATGCCGTTGCCGATCATCACCAGCTTGAGTTTCTTCATGCGGAAGGCTCCTGCATAAAAATCCGGGCAAACAAAAAAGGCGTCCCGCTGTTGCCAGCAGGACGCCTTTGTCCAGGTCCCGTTCGATCGGGAAGGGCGCCCGCTCGCCGTTGAGCAGGGGCCTGTGAATGTGTCGAAACCTCTCTAGCAGGCAGCGTGCCAACCCGTCGGAGCCCGCCCGGCGCGGCGTTGCGGCACCCGGCACGGTAAAAACGGGGTGGCGCGTGCGCCGTCCGGGGGCGTCATGCGCCGCCGTGGTGCGCCAGCAGGGCCAGCCCCAGCAGCAGGTTGCCGGCCAGGGCCAGCAGGGCGATGGCGCGCCAGGTGGCGGCCGGCGCCCGTTGCAGCAGGGGGCGCGGGCGGCTGTCGTCGCGGCGCTCGCCGCGCTCCAGTTCCAGCAACCAGTGCTCGGCGGTTTCGTGACGCTGGGTCGGGTCCAGGGCCAGGGCCTTGTCCAGCAGGGCATCGATCCACGGCGGGACGTCCGGCCGGTAGCGGCTGGCCGGCGTCGGCGGCCCCAGGCGCGGACGCTGGAAGGCCTCCACCTCGCCCTGTGGGAAGTGCTGGGTGAGCAGCCGGTACAGGGTGACGGCGGCGGCGTAGAGGTCCAGCCCCGGTGCGGGTGCTGCACCGGCGTAGGCTTCCGGCGGCAGGTAGCCGGGGGTGCCGGGCAGGCCTGCGTCCGGCTCGGCGGACAGGCCCGGGCAGTAGGCGAGGCCGAAGTCCAGCAGGCGCAGTTGGCCGTCCTCGCCTTGCAGCAGGTTCTCCGGCTTCACGTCGCGGTGCAGCACGTTGCGCCGGTGCAGGGTGCCCAGGGCCTGCAGCAGCTGGCTGGCCACCTGCAGCCAGGCGTCCAGGGGCAGCGGGCCGTCCTCGGCCAGGCGCCGGCCGAGGTCGCGCCCGGGGTATTCGCGCTGCACGTAATAGAGGTGCTGGCGCTGGGGCAGGGGGTGCACCTCGGCGAAATGGCGGCCGGCCACCCGGCGCAGGAACCATTCCTCCTGCAGCAGGGCTATGGCCGCCTCCGGTTCGTCGTGGCGCTCGTGGGGCAGGGTCTTCAGCAGCCAGTCCTGGCCAGCGGCATCGCGCACGCGGTACAGCAACGACTGGCGCGAGGCGGCCACCTGGCCCTGCACCCACCAGCCTTCGAACCGTTGGCCGGGGCGCAGCTCGGGGGGCAGGGGGCGGTCGTCCACCTCGGCCATGGCATCGGCCAGGGCCCGTTCTGGTAACTGCTGGACCTGTACCAGCAGGGCGCTGGCGTTGTCCTGGCTGCCGGCCAGGTGGGCGGCGCTGACCAGCGCGCGGGCGGCGGCTTCGGGGTCGGCTTCGTCCTGCAGCAGGTGGCGGATGCCGTCGTCGCCGAGGCTGGCCCAGACGCCGTCGCTGACCAGCAGGAAGGCGTCGCCCTCGTGCAGGTGGCCGTCGCGGTAGTCCACCACCAGGTGCTGATCCAGGCCAAGGGCGCGCTTGAGCACATGCTGCATACCGGGCTGGTCCCATACGTGGTCCTCGGTGAGGCGCTGCAGGCGGCCTGCGTGCCAGCGGTAGGCGCGGCAGTCGCCGACGTGGGCGAGGGTGAAGCGGCGCCCGCGCAGCACCAGGGCGGTGAGGGTGGTGAGCAGCGGCTGGCCGCCGCCGTTGGCGCGCAGCCAGCGGTTGTGGGCCAGCAGCAGGCGGTCCAGGGCCTGGGCCACGGCCCAGGTTTCCGGCGTGGCGTAGTAGTCCAGGGCCAGCGCCTGCAGGGTGGCGCGGGCCGCCAGGCCACCGTCGGCGCACTGGCTGACGCCGTCGGCGAGGGCGAACAGGCTGCCCTTGCTGGCCGCCAGGGGCGCGGCGGGGGTGACCACCCGCAGCGCGTCCTGGTTGTCCCGCCGGGGGCCGGTGGCGCTGGCCTGGCCGACCCGCAGGCGCAGGCTCATACCCGCGCTGCGGTGAGGGCGGCGCTGCCCCAGGTGGTGCGCCAGCGCAGCTTGACGCCGTACAGCCCGACCCAGGCCAGCAGGCCGAGGCTGGCGAACAGCCACAGGCCCAGCTGGTAGTCACCGGTGTGCTGCTTGATGGCGCCGAGCCCGGCGGTGAGGCAGAAGCCGCCGATGCCGCCGGCCATGCCGATCAGCCCGGTCATGACGCCGATCTCCTTGTGGAAGCGTTGCGGCACCAACTGGAACACCGCGCCGTTGCCGGCGCCGAGGCTGAGCATGGCGATGACGAACAGCGCCAGGGCGGCGAAGACGCTGCCGAGGTTGAAGCCCACGGCGGCGATGCAAAGCGAGGCGAGGGTGTAGACCACCAGCAGGGTGCGAATGCCGCCGATGCGGTCGGCGAAGGCGCCGCCGATGGGGCGCATCAGGCTGCCAGCGAACACGCAGGCGGCGGTGTAGTAACCGGCGGTGACCGGCTCCAGGCCGTACTGGTCGTGGAAGTAGCCGGGCAGGGTGCTGGCCAGGCCGAGGAAGCCGCCGAAGGTGACGCTGTAGAAGAACATGAACCACCAGCTGTCACGGTCACCCAGGGCCTTGAGGTAGTCGCCGAGCGCCTTGGGTGCCGGGCGGTTGGGAGCGTTGCGCGCGGCGATGGCGAAGATCGCCAGGGTCAGCACCAGCGGCACAAGCGCCAGGCCGAACACGTTGTTCCAGCCGTACAGGGCGGCCAGCCCTGGGGCGAACAGCGCTGCCAGCACGGTGCCGGAGTTGCCGGCCCCGGCGATGCCCAGGGCCTTGCCCTGGTGCTGTGGCGGGTACCACTGGGAGGCCAGCGGCAAGGCAACGGCGAACGAGGCCCCGGCGAAGCCGAGGAACAGCCCCAGCAGCAGCGCCTGCTCGTAGCTGTGGATGCCCAGCTGCCAGGCGCCGAACAGCGCGCCGATGACGATGACCTGGCCCAGCAGGCCGGCACTGCGCGGCGAGGTGCGGTCGGCCAGCAGGCCCATCAGGAAGCGCAGCACGGCGCCGGCCAGGATCGGTGTGGCGACCATCAGGGCGCGCTGCTGGGTGGTCAGCCCCAGGTCGGTGGCGATCTGCACCCCCAAGGGACCGAGCACGTACCAGACCATGAAACTCAGATCGAAATAGAGAAAGGCGGCGAACAGGGTCGGGGTGTGGCCCGCTTTCCAGAAACTCGTCATCGAACGAACTCCTCATCTGCATCAGTGGGGAACCGGACGGACCACCCCCGGCAGTGCACGGCGGTTGCGTCCCTCCGGCACATGCGCGCCGGACCGGGTCGGGCGCGCCCGGCCGGTCATGGCCGGGGCTGGATCGGGTGATGTCACACGCGCGGGCGGACTGCGCCGCGCTGCCCCTGCGCCGGGGCTGGAACGCAAAAGGCGCCGCGATCCCGCAGCCGCTGGGCTGGGGAAACGCGACGCCTTTGTCGTTCGGTGGGCAACCGCCGTTGGCTACCTGGGGGAGGCTCAGCAAGAGCCGGGCCAAGTGCGGGGGAGGGCTGGCAGGGCTGGCGATACGCCGGTTGGCAGGCTGCCGGGGGGATTCATGCCGCTGGGACGATGCCCCGAGCAGGGGCACGCGGCCCCGGCCTGCCCGGCTTCAGTGCCCGAGCATCTCGTGCATGGCGATGATCTGCTCGGCCACCTGGATGAGCTTCTGCTGCCGGCTCATGGCCTGGCGGCGCATGAGGGTGTAGGCCTCCTCTTCGCCGCATTGCTTCATCTTCATCAGCAGGCCCTTGGCCAGCTCCACCCGCTTGCGCTCGGCCAGTTGCTGCTCACGGGCGTTCAGCTGGGCGCGCAGGGCCTGGTCGCTCTCGAAGCGGACGATGGCGACGTCGAGGATCGGCGCCAGGCGCTGGGCCTGGATGCCCTCCACCACGTAGGCGCTGACGCCGGCCTGGATGGCCTGGCGCATGATGGCCGGGTCGTGTTCGTCGGTGAACATGACGATGGGGCGCGGGCGGTCGCGGCTGACCAGCACCACCTGCTCCATCACGTCGCGGCCGGGGGATTCGGTGTCGATCAGCACCACGTCGGGGCGCACCGCCTCGACCCGGCGCGGCAGGTCGATGTCCAGCCCGGACTCGTCCACCACCTCGAAACCGGCCTCGCTCAGGGCGGCCTTGAGCCGGCCCATCTTCTTCGGGGTGTCGTTGATCAGCAGGATGCGCAGCATGGCGGCCGTCCCTGGGTCAGAGCAGCGGGGCGGTCGCATCGGCGAGCGCGTGCACGGGGAAACGGCGGGCGTAGCCGGCCGGGTCGTCGCCGGTCCAGGCGACGCCATCCATCAGCACCGCACTGCGCATCGGCGCCGGCACGGCGATGCCGAGGGCCTCGGCGGCGTCGCGGTACAGCGCCAGGCATTGCACCTGGCGGGCGATGGCCAGGTAGTCCGGGTCGTCCCGCAGCAGCCCCCAGCGGCGGAACTGGGTGAGGAACCACAGGCCGTCGGAGAGGTAGGGGCAGGTGGCGCGGCCCTCGTCGAAGAAGCGCAGGGGATGGGCGTCTTCCCAGTGGTGGCCGAGGCCGTCGTGGTAGTGGCCGAGAAAGCGCGGCTCGATCACCTCCAGCGGCGCGCCGACGTAGGCCTCGGCGCTGATCAACTGGGCGGTGCTGCGGCGGTTCTCGGGGTTCTGTTCGATGAAGCGGCTGGCGTCCAGCACCGCCATCACCAGGGCGCGGGCGCAGTTGGGGTACTGCTCGACGAAGGCCCGGGTGGCGCCCAGCACCTTCTCGGGGTGGTCCGGCCAGATGGACTGGCTGGTGGCCAGGGTGAAGCCCTGGCCACGCTCCACCGCCAGCGCGCCCCAGGGCCCGCCGGCGCAGAAGCCGTCGATGCGCCCGGCCTGCAAGTGCGCAACCATCTGCGACGGCGGCACCACCTGGGTGTCGACATCGCGCAGCGGGTGGATGCCATGAGCCGCGAGCCAGTAGGCCAGCCACATGGCGTGGGTGCCGGTGGGGAAGGTGTGGGCGAAGGTGAGCCGTGCGCCGTGCTGGTGCACATGGCGCACCAGTGCCTCGGCGTGGGTCACGCCCGCCTGGCGCAACGGCTCGGACAGGTTGATGCCCTGGCCGTTCTGGCTCAGGGCCATGAGCACCGCCATGGGCGTGGCCGGGCTGCCGATGCCCAGGTGGCTGCCGTAGACCTGCCCGTAGAGCGCCTGGGCGGCATCCAGCCGGCCGCTGGTGAGCCCATCGCGCAGCCCCGCCCAGGATGCCTGCCGATGCAGGTTGAGGGTGAGGCCGTAGGGCTGGGCGAAGCCCTGGGTGGCCGCGACGATCAGCGAGGCCGAATCGGTGAGCGGCATGAAGCCGATGTCCAGCGCGCTCTTCTCGGGCGCGTCACTGCCGGCGACCCAGGCCAGGGCATCGCGGCGGGTGGTCGGGCGGGCGTGATCCATGGTGTCCCTGTCCTCGAAATGAAAAGGCGCCGCCCGACCGTTCGCACAGTGCGATGGCCGTTGGCGGCGCCGTTGCCGTCGGGCCCCGACGGTGGGGCCTGGAGGGGGGATAGCAAGGGGTGTGCCAGGGGTGTTGGGGGTTGAAGCCGAACAGCGCCCGATCCCGACGCCACAGAGCGCCCGCTGTCCCTCGGCTCGCCCTAGTGCCGCTGTGCCAGTTGACGCTCACTCGCGCCCGTCGCTAGATTCCGGCCCTCTTCGCCGCAGGGCCTGTCGCCCCGCAGCGCTCACCGTGGCAAGGAACGGCCCGTCATGCACAAGATCACCCCCTTACTGCTCACCAGCGCCCTGGCATTCATCTGCCTGCCCAGCCACGCCGAGTACATCGAGCCCTTCAGCTGCAGGAACGGCTACTTCCCCTCCGAGGGCAAGTTCACCAAGCTCTACACCGTCGTGGGCAAGCACCAGACGCACTTCTTCAAGGACACCGAGGGCTGCCCTGAATCGGAGGGGTGCATGCAGAAGGCCTACGTCATCGAGGGCGATGAGGTGCTGGTCAACAAGATCGAAGGCGACTGGGCCTGTGCCTGGTACCAGGGCAAGAAGCGCGAAACCGTGGGCTGGATCGTGCTGGAGAACCTCGCACCAGCAGCCGATCCCGCGCCCCAGCCCACCGACTGGCTGGGCACCTGGAAGACCCCGGCAAGCTCCATCACCATCGAGCAGCAAGAGCAGGGCAATGGTCTGCACGTGACCGGTGATGCCATCTGGGGCACCGGCGCCAGCGCCCACGTCGGGGAGATCGACGGCACCCTCAAGCCAGAAGGCCGCTACGCGATGACCAAGGAAGGTGACGACAAGTACGACTGCGCTGTGGAGTTCAGCCGGGTCGGCCGCTTCCTGATCGTGGATGACAACAACAATTGCGGCGGCATGAATGTGAGTTTTGATGGGGTTTACGTCAGGGAGTAGTGGGACAAGGTGAGTGCACCGGTTCAGCGGGGGCAGGCGCCGTTTCACGTCCTGCCCGCGCTCTGATTGGCCGCTCGCACCCTGCGAGAACACCACGATCGGATCGGAGCGACTCCATAGCCCGAACACTGGAGGGGTGTACGAGACGTAGGGGCGACTTCAGTCGCCAAGGGATGCGCAGCATCCCCCGGTGGCGTCCGATGGCAGGCTTGCAGCCTGCTTGGCGACTGAAGTCGCCCCTACAGGGTGTGCTCTTAAGCGTGAGGTGTTCAGTCGAGCCTTCCTCTCTACTTCGCCCTTCATCCCAACGACTTTTAAAACGCATCTTTTTCGGCTGTTGAAAAGAGGTCGGCTGAGCTAGCAAGTGCTATCAAATAAGATCTTAGTCAAGAATTAGTCCGTAATCTCCACGTAGCTCTTTGTCTACCAAGTGGAATCTATCTAGCTTTAGTTTCTTCCAATGCGACTCTTCGATGTGCTCTAGAAGTACTATTTGGAATCCACCTTCTTGATCCATTTTTTTTACAAACTCATTCATCTCAATCAAAGCTGCGTCAAGACTGACAACATCATCGCTCGGTTTTCCTTCAGTGGAGTAATAAGGCGTACTTGGCTGATCAAGAATCATAAAAGATGGCATCCATGAAACTTTGTGCCTCTTTGCAACTTCATGTATAGAGAGGAAGTAAGCCAGGTGCAGATAAAGATAGTTGGATGCACTGCCTATGTCAGGCATTTTCTCGGTAAACGATAGGTCTTCCGAAAACAAGTGTATTAGCTTTTCCCTTTCGCTGAATCTAGCGGTAAATTTATCATATCCTTTTAGTTTTAATCTTTTGAGTTTTTCATTGATAAATTCATTGAGTTTTTGTTCGGCCAGTTCGACTTTTAAATTATCTTCTTCGATTGCGCTTCTGAGTTGCTCGGTTTTAGTGTTGTATTCTTCTGGGTCAAAATTGAAGGTATGGTTGTCCGCGCCGCTGAATAGCTGAATCTTGGTATCTAGGCGGCCAATATATTTATAGTATTCTTTTGATGTTGATCGAGCTTTTTGGTTTTTTTGAATCGCGGCTAGATCTTTCTCAAGTCTTGAAATCTCTGCGGTGTTCTCAGAAATTAATTCGGTGACTTCAGCAAGAAATGGAGCTTGCTTTTTGTTTCTCAATGATGAGCGCAGGCGAGATAGCTCCCTTTGGAGATGATGAATAAGGCTATTTGCCATTTCGGATGGAAAGACCAAATTCGGGTTTTCATTTAAAAATTCAATTGGGCGAAGAGCATCTTCTGATTGCTTTGTTGAGGTTAAAAATTCAGATCTTCTATCGGCAAATGCCTCGTATTTTTTGTTTTTTGCACGAAGCAATAGCAATTTCTTTTCTATTTCATCAATTTCATTTTTTTCCCGAGGCGGTATCTCTGAATCAATTACGACCTCTTTAAGCTGCTGCAGAAGTATATCTGTATCCAGTGGGACACTATCTAAAATTCCTAGCGCCGCTGCTTCTTGACCAAGACTTTGAAGTTCATCGGAAAACGCAAGTTTGTTTTTTTCGAATATCTCTTTTTTGCGCTCAAAGGCTAAGCGCTGCTGCTCTAGTTCGAGCAATTTTGTTTTTGCTGTAGATGTCTTGACGTTTTCGACACCAAGTGCCATTCGAAAGGTTCTTTCAATTGACTCTTGATAGCGCCCGTCAGCTGGCCTGATATACAAATATTCTGGTGCAATTATAGCGTTCTGGTCTTGATAGCTATGAGGCAGAAAGCTGCGAAAAGAAACCTTTGAGCCAGTGCGTATGTGTCTTCCTCCATACGGGATCTTTAATTCAGAATCGATGCCGAAAGCATCATTTAAAATCTTCTTAAGGTTCTCTATTTTGATGTTAAAGGATGGTATTTCAGGGATTTCGTCAGATTCTGACAAGTACGCCTGAGTCGTCTCGTTGCTCTCTCCCGATGGGCGGGCAATCAAAAATTTGCGCCCATGTATATTAATTTTCAATCCATACCAAGTTATTTTTGAGTCGATATTTGCCTTGGATATGCCCTTGGTCTCACTAGCTAGCAGGCAATAATCAATAATATAAAGGATTGATGATTTTCCTTTGCCCGAGTCACCTGTTATGACATTGACGTGATTCTCCAAGAGCTCAAGATTTCTTAGAGTTCCATTTTTTTGCCAGAGGAGAATGTTATTAATCTGTATGCCGCTCATAGCACTATCCTGAAATTTTGATAAAGTTCTTCGGCGCTTTCTTGTAATATTTTTGCGAGACATGGAGCTGCGGTAAAGATCTCACTACCTAACAGCCCAATAGATCTGGAAGAAGTTGAGGTAAAGATCTCAGTGCGCAGAGATAGCGAGTCTGCGCTTAACTCAGTGATGCCCATTTCGCACGCTAATAGGATTGTATTTATTGATGTAATTGACATGTCAAGATAATGGGCATTCACAGATGAAAAATCTTTTGGAAAAGAAAGTGCTAAGTCGCGACTTCCTAAGTGAACAACTTTTTTGCTTTTAAGAATGCTCCTGACTCTTTTGTTGTATAGCAGCGGCAAAATCAATAAGATCTTGGTCAGTTCTAGTTGCCGATTTGGAAGGCATGCCAGCGTAGCTTGTATAGCTAGCGCACCAAGTATTTCATTGGTTATAAGTGGGTTCATTTAGAATATAGCTCCTTCCAGTTCGCCTTCCACCCTATAGAAGGAATATCGGAAAGTGCGATGAATTTGCCCTTGCTAAATCCGTCGGGAAGAGAAATGTTATTTAGCTTTAGTTCTTTTCTCAAAGTGGAGTCATAGCACATTTGCGCGGCAATTAATGGCTGGTATGTCTCTTCGTTAAGTTCGCTATGCGCTCTGCGATGGATATTGTTCCAAGCAAATTCACATTGCATTGCAAGGCGGGTATCATCTTTGTGAGTGAAATCCCCTTCTTTTTTTAGCTCTTGAATTAATTCCGTCGTTGCAAGCATCTCAATCCCATGCTCAATGACGTCTTCATTAGGGAGACCGATATCTTTCAATTGATTGCTAAAGGTACTGTCTAGAAATGAAAAATTGCCCAATTGCCTAAAGTGATAATATTTATCATAGAATCGATCATAATCTATTTCATTGCTTCGCGAGGATCGCAATATTCGATCAAACCCCATTCGGATTCTAAAATCCTCATACGTTATTATTGTTTTTTTGCCACTTATGATGCTTGTGATTTTATATTCTTTATAAGCTCCTAGAACAAATTTTCGTGTGTCATCTAGCTTGCTCTCTGGTATGGCTAAGTACAAAAGCTTATTGTTTATTTGCTGAGTTGCGGAGTTCGTGTCGGTATGGAATTGGAACCGCTCCAGAATAAATTCCACGTCCTCTTTCTTTGCTGTTGCTAGTGCTTCCACGTATTTAAGTATTGGATTTGCTGGGTCTTTTTTGTCTTTCAGTGATTCTTTATTTTTTATATCTTTAAAAATATTGCCGATTGCAATTATTATGTTTTCTTTATTGGTTTTTGCGGAGGTAAGCAACGCTATCAAGTTTTGGTTATTGAGGGTTTTATTTGAGTAAATTTTAAATTTTATATTTTTCCCTTGGGGTAGTTCGGGTAGTGATTTCAGCCAGTTATATAGCGTCTTCCAGAGATCGATATCCCGCTCTGTTATATTGCCGCCTAACAGGCTATGTTTTACTTGGATGAGACACAGGTCGTTGCTGATATTTTCGGTGTGAATGTCGTCAAATACTTCAAGTCCAATTGTTTCTTCGGGTTTTAACTCCAGCAAATAGTTCACGAGTACGAGGTCTTGGTACTCAAATCCTAAAGAACTTTTGTCTGCCGCGGTTTGTTCTAAGTGCCCCATAGATATCTACCTTGATCTATAACTCAAGAATTTCTAGTGCTTGCATATTTTTAAGGCGGTCTATCAGCGAGAGTTTGGCAGTAAAGCCAATGTTTGAATCTTTCACTCTCTCTCTATATATAAATCTGGTTTTTTGTGCGATGCTCATTCAGCTTTCTGTCGTACTAAATCGGCGTCAGATCTTCGCCACATAGTTCCTAAACTAGGTAGTGAAGTGTCTAGAATTTTTCCATCTTCAATGCACGAGACACACCACCTTTCGAGTGAATTGGTGGTAGCTCTTTCACTCTACAGAACACAAATAGTTTACGGGCTTTAATGGGAAGGGGCGGCCGGTTTCCCAGCACTTAATCAGCGTCTGAACCGACTCCTTCCAAGTCGCATCGCAGTTCTGGCTTGCGCGTATAGGATCGGAGAGCGGGCGTTGAGCGAGTTTGGTCATTTCCTATGCGACTTCCCTGTGCATGAACTGGCTAGATTACGAGATGAATTTGTTTTTGTTCAGTCGAAGAATAATCTCCTATTGACCAAATGCCATTACTGTTTATGCATACAGTGGAAATGTACCTTTACTAGGTCACATCTCTCCCTGCTAGCTAACTCCCTGCCATGGGGCTGCTTCTGGTCGAGAACTGCCAATCTTAAAAACGCCGCACTCCCATGCGGCGTTTTTTCATTTCTGCACCTTAGAAAAACCGCTTCCAACTCGGCCCATCCCCCAACAGCGGGTCGTCATGCACCGCCATGAAACGCGGCAGGTCCTGCCGGGCGATCCAGGTTTCGCTTTGCCAGTGCAGTGCGGCGATGCGCTGGTTGGCCCAGGTCATGAGGATGCGTCGCGGGCTGGCCTGTGGGTCGCGGTGGTAGTCGTGGAGGGTGGGGATCACTTCGTCGCTGAGCCATTGGCTGAGGGCGCAATGCTCGGGGTGGCCGAAGCGGTAGAGGGCGCGATAGAGGCCGGCTTCGCTGACCAGTTCCACTTCTTCACAGCGCCCTGTGCTGTAGCGCAGAAAGGCGAAGCGGAATTGGTGGGGGTAGAGGCGTTTGGTCAGGCGGTAGGGCCGGGTGGCGGCGATCATCAGGGCGAAGTCGAGGGCGACGAACCAGGGGCGGTTGTCGATCATGACGGCGCGCAGTTGGTGACAGTGGCGTTGGAAGGTGATGGGGGTAAATGCGTCATGCATGGCGAAGTTCCAATTAAGGTCCATTTGCTTACCGTCAGTTAGGCCAGCCGAGCCGATTACGGCTTTTCGGGTTTGGCTGAAGGCAACTCGCCTACTAATTCGGGCTGTCAACCCCGGCCACGGGATTGACCGTGACCGGCGCAGGATAGGGAGGGGCAGGTGCGAGGGCAAGAGGTTCGGGCGATGGCGTTCGCGGCGTAGCCCGGACTTCAGTCCGGGAGYGGGTTCCCTGGGCTGAAGCCCAGGCTACGGGGGCCTGGGCGTTTGGAGGGGCGGTCAGTGCGGGGCGCGGCGGATGGTCTTGAGCAGGTCGTCGGGGCTGATCTGGCCGACCACCTGGGACGCGGCGCTGCCGGGCTGGGGCAGGTCGAGGATGTGGCCCTTCATCTTGCCGATGACGTGCATTTCGCAGGGTTTGCAGTCGAACTTCAGGGTCAGCACTTCATCGCCGTGCACCAGCTGCATCGGCGCGACCTTGGTGCGTACGCCGGTGACGCCCTTGGCCTGCTTGGGGCAGAGGTTGAAGGAGAAGCGCAAGCAGTGCTTGGTGATCATCACCGGCACTTCGCCCGCTTCCTCGTGGGCTTCGTAGGCGGCGTCGATCAGTTGCACGCCGTGGCGGTGGTAGAAGTCCCGCGCCTTCTGGTTGTAGACGTTGTAAAGGAACGACAGGTGCGCCTCGGGGTACACCGGCGGCGGGTTGGTTTCGGCCTTGCGACCGCCACGGGGGTGGGCGGCGACGCGGGCTTCGGTGAGCTTTTCGATGGCTTCGCGGCGCAGGGCCTTGAGCTGGGAGTTGGGGATGAAGAAGGCCTGGGGCGCGTCCAGTTCCACGGCGTCGGCGTGGTACATCGTGGTGCCCAGTTGGCCGAGCAGGTCGTGCAGTTGCTCCAGGGCCTGCTCGGGCTTGTTGGCGGCGCCGAAGGGGCCGTCCAGGGCGACGCTGGCGCTGACGCCTTCCTCGCTGGTGGCGGTCAGTTCCAGGCGTTCTTCACGCAGCTTGGCGACCCAGGAGAGGCCGACGCGGCGCTCGGAGGAGGTCTTCTGCAGGGCCTGTTGCCAGTTGTGGTCGAGGTTGCGCGAGAGCGGGTGGTTGGGGCGCAGGCGGAACAGGCCCTCGGGCATTTCGTTGGGCTCGACGCGGTAGCGGTAGCGCTTCTCGCCGTCCTCCTCGAACTCGCCCTTGGGCTCGGCGATGTTGGCGCGGAAGCCCACCACTTCACGCTTGACCAGCACGTTGAGGCCGTCGCCGTTGGACAGGGGTTCCTGGGTTACCACCAGCAGGTCGCGCTTGTTGACCTTTTCCACATGGCCCACCAGCAGGCCGGTGAAGGTGGGGGAGTCGAAGGCGCCGATGTCGATCTTGCGGTCGGTGACGAAGTAGTCGGTGCTGCCACGGTGGAAGGTCTTGTCCGGGTCGGGCACGAAGAAGTGATCGGTACGGCCGCTGGAGGCGCGGGCCAGGTCCGGGCGGTTTTCGAGGATGCCGTCCAGGCGCTGGCGGTAGTAGGCGGTGATGTTCTTCACGTAGCCCATGTCCTTGTAGCGCCCTTCGATCTTGAAGGAGCGCACGCCGGCATCCACCAGGGCACTGAGGTTGGCGCTCTGGTTGTTGTCCTTCATGGACAGCAGGTGCTTCTCGAAGGCGACGACGCGGCCCTGGTCATCCTTCAGGGTGTAGGGCAGGCGGCAGGCCTGGGAGCAGTCGCCCCGGTTGGCGCTGCGGCCGGTCTGGGCGTGGGAGATGTTGCATTGGCCGGAGAAGGCCACGCACAGCGCGCCATGGATGAAGAACTCGATGGCGGCGTCGGTCTCGTCGGCGATGGCGCGGATCTGCTGCAGGTTCAGCTCGCGGGCCAACACCAGCTGGGAGAAGCCGGCCTGGTCGAGGAACTTGGCCCGCTCCAGGGTGCGGATGTCGGTCTGGGTGCTGGCGTGCAGCTCGATCGGCGGGATGTCCAGGTCCATCACGCCCATGTCCTGGACGATCAGCGCGTCGACGCCGGCGTCGTACAGCTGGTGGATCAGCGCGCGTGCCGGCTCCAGCTCGTCGTCGTGGAGGATGGTGTTGATGGTGACGAACACGCGGGCGTGGAAGCGGTGGGCGAACTCCACCAGCTGGGCGATATCGGCCACCTCGTTGCAGGCGTTGTGCCGCGCGCCGAAGCTCGGCCCGCCGATGTAGACGGCGTCGGCGCCATGCAGGATGGCCTCGCGGGCGATGTGCACGTCACGGGCGGGGCTGAGCAGTTCGAGGTGGTGCTTGGGCAAGGACATGGTGTTTTTTCTTTATCAGGCGACACGGGCAAGGCGCGCATTGTAGCGGCAGCCCGTGGCGCCGGCACCCGTCCCGACGAGCGCGCCTGCCGTTGCCCGCCTCAGAAGCCCTGGAAGCGGGCGAAGGCCTCCACCGGGGCGCGCTCGGAGCGCAGCTGGTTGACCGGCGCCTGCGGGTCGGCGTGGCCCAGGGCCATGCCGCAGTAGAGCACCTGGTCTTCGGCCAGGGCGAAGTGCCGGTGCAGGCTCTGGCGCACCATGCCCCAGGCCTCCTGCATGCAGGTGGAGAGGCCGCGCTCCTGGGCCACCAGGGCGAGGGACTGCATGAACATGCCCAGGTGCGCCCACTGGCCGTGGCCCATGCTGCGGTCGATGACGAAGAGCAGCCCCACCGGCGCGCCGAAGAACTGGAAATTGCGCGCCAGGGCCCGCAGCCGGCCGGCCTTGTCCTCGCGGGGGACGCCCAGCAGGGCGTAGAGCGCTTCGCCCACCTGGTAGCGGCGGGTGCGGTAGGGCTCGCCGAGGGCGGCCGGGTAGATGGGGAATTCGTCGGCTTCGCCGGCCGGGTTGCGCAGCAGGGTCTCGGTGGCCAGGCGCTCGACGGCGGCCTTCTCGGCCCCGGCCACGACGATCACCTGCCAGGGCTGGAGGTTGCCGCCGGAGGGCGACCAGCGCGCGGCATCGAGCAGGGCGTGGACGGTGGCGGCGTCCACCGGCTGGTCAGTGAAGGCGCGTATGGAGGTGCGTTGCTGGAGCAGTTCGGCGACGGACATGGAAACCTCGGCAGCAGGGCGGACCGCGCCAGTGAAGCCGCCCCGGGCGTTCGCCGCAAGCAGCAGAACCGCCAGGGACGAGGGCGCGGCTGCCGGAGCTCAATCCCTGTTCAGGGCGTCGATCCCGGCCTGCGCTACCTGGGTGTCCTGGGCGGAGGTGACGCCCGAGACGGCGATGGCGCCGACCACGGTGTCGCCGATGCGGATCGGCAGGCCGCCTTCCAGCAGGCCGGTCATCGGGGTGGCGAGGAAGGACAGCCGGCCCTGGCCGAGGATCAGTTCCTCGTAGAACTGCGTCGGCCGCCGGGTCAGCGCGGCGGTGCGGGCCTTGGCGGTGGCCATCTCCACGCTCATGGGGCTGGCGTCCTCCAGGCGTTGCAGGTGCAGTAGATGGCCGCCGTCGTCGACGATGGCCACGGTCACCGCCCATTGTTGCTGGCGGGCGAAGGCGCGGGTGGCCTGGGCCATGGCCTGGACGTCCGGGTCGCTGAGGCAGGGGCGCTGGTTCATCGCATGGGCTCCGGGGTGAGGCTGGCGAGGCAGCGGCCGAGGGGGCTGGCCGGCTCGCTGAGGTCGAAGAGGATGTCGAAGTGGTCGCGCCCCGCGCAGGGCTGCACTGCGGTGACCGGCAGGTAGCGGGCCAGGTGGCGGGCCATGGCGTGGCTCTGCTGCTGGAAGGCGTCGGTTTCCCGCTCGCCCCAGGCCAGGGCCACCGGGACTTCGCAGCTGGGCACCCGGCGCAGGGGGCTGAGGGCGGCGGTACACGCCACTGTGAGCTGCAGCGGCTGGTCGATGTAGGTGCCGATCAGCGGCGCCAGTTCATAGATGCCGCTGACCAGCAGGGCTGCCTGGAACGGCGGCGGCCCCTCCCAGGGGTGGCTGAGCATCATCGCCACCAGGTGCGCCCCGGCGGAACTGCCCGCGAGGACCAGGTGCGGTACGCGCCCCTGTGCCAGCAGGGCCGCCCGCAGGTGGAGCAGGGCGCTGGCGACCTGCTCGACGATCTGTTCCAGGCGCGCCTCGGGGGCCAGGCGATAGCCGACCGCCGCCAGGTCGTAGCCCAGGGCGTGCAGCCCGGGTGCGGGGAACAGCGAGTCCTCGGCGCTCAGCTCCTGCCAGTAGCCGCCGTGCACGTACACCAGGGTGGCCCTGGCCGCTTGGGGCGCGGGCAGCAGCAGGACCTTCTCCCGGGGCGAGGGGCCGTAGGGCAGCACCTCGGCCGGGCCGCAGAGGGCCTCGGCGGTGCGGCTGTCACGGTGGTAGCGCTGCAGCGTCTCGGCGAAGCCGGGCGCCAGGCTGCTCGGCGAGTAGGCCCGCTCGCGCTGCTCAAGGGGCAGGTGCAGGCCGAAGGGGTCGTCATGCAGGGCCGTCATGCCGCGCCCTCCAGGGGGTGCAGCGGGTCGAGGCGGTCGAGCAACTGGCGCTCGGCCTTGGCCAGGTCGATCTGCTCGAAGCGCTCGCAACCCTGCACGGCCTCCCGCAGCAGGCGGGCCTGCACCTCGCCCCGGGCGAAGGCCGTGGCGTAGGGCAGGCAGCTGAAGGTGACCATGCTGTAGCGCGGCACGAAGCGCCCCGGGTGGCGGGCCTCCAGCCACGCGGCCAGTTGGCGCTCCAGCTGGTAGTCCGCTGCGCGCACCCGTTCGCGCATTTCCACGTAGTTCTCCAGGGCCATGGCCTGGATTGCGCCGGCATTGGGCCGGCGCTCCTCGGCGTAGGCCTGCAGGGCCGCCTCCAGGGGTTGCGGCCGGGCCAGGTGGCGGGCCAGGGCCAGCACATCCTCCAGCCCGCAGTTCATGCCCTGGCCGTGGAACGGCACCATCGGGTGAGCCGCATCGCCCACCAGTACGGCGCAGCCCTGGGCGTGCCAGCGCTCCAGCCAGAGGGTGCCGAGCTGGCCGATGGGGTTGTGCTCGAAGTCCGCCTCCAGGTCCGGCAGTTCGGCGGAGAGGTCGCTGTAGTGGGTGTCGAACCAGCGTCGCGCGGTGGGGCCGTCCGGCAGTTGGGCGAAGCAGTCGGCGCTGCCGTCGTCGTGGGGCAGGAACAGCGTGGTGGTGAAGCTGCCGTCGATGTTCGGCAGGGCGATGCTCATGTGCCCGCCTCGGGGCCAGATGTGCAGGGCATCGGCCAGCAGGCGCCCGGAGGCAGGGATGTTCAGCTCCTTGTAGCCGTGGGGCTGGCGCTCGCGGCGTTCGCCCAGGGGGCCGCCTTCGGCCATGGCCCGGCGCACGCCGGAGTCGGCACCGTCGGCGCCCACCAGCAGGTCGAAGGGCCAGCGCTGGCCACCGGCGATGACCTCGCGGCGCGCCCAGTCGATACCCGCCAGCGGGGTGTCGAAGTGCAGCCGGGCGCCGGCTGCCTGTGCCGCGTCCAGCAGCAGCCGGTTGAAGCGGCCGCGCTGGATCGACCAGATGGCGTCCCCGGCTCGGCTGCTGTAGGCGTGGAATTGCTCCGGCACGCCCGGCACATGCACCCGCCGGCCGTGCATGGCCACGGCGCCGGCCAGCACGGCAGCGTCCAGGCCGGCCTGGCGCAGGGCCTGCAGGCCGCGCTCGGCCAGGGCGAGGTTGATCGACTTGCCGGCCTGGGCGGTGTGCAGGCGCGGGTCGGGGCGTTGTTCGAGCACGGTGACCTGCCAGCCCTGGCGCTGCAGCAGGCACGCCAGCAGCGGGCCGGTGAGCCCGCCGCCGACGATCAGGGCGGTGCGATGTTCTGCCATCGGGAAATCTCCTGGGTTCAGAGGACGGTGCGCAGGTTCCACAGTTCCGGGAACAGCAGCGTGTCGAGGGTCTTGCGCAGGTAGTCGGCGCCGCTGCTTCCGCCGGTGCCCTGGCGACGGCCGATGACCCGCTCGACCATGCCGATGTGACGGAAGCGCCAGTGCCTGACGTTGTCCTCCAGCGCCACCAGTTGCTCGGCCAGCTCGTAGAGGTCGCGGTGGGCGTCGGGAGCGCGGTAGACGGTGAGCCAGGCGGCCTCCACCGAGGCGTCGTAGCGGGTGGGCTCGTCGACGGCGGCCTGCAGGCGCGCGGGGTCGATGGCCAGGCCGCGCGCGGCCAGCAGGCGCACCACCTCGTCATAGAGCGAGGGCGCCAGCAGCCGGGCCTGCAGGGCGCGCAGCGCTGCCGGGTCCTCGGCGTGGTCTTCCAGGTGGCGGGCGCACTTGTTGCCGAGGAGGAATTCGATCTCGCGAAACTGCACCGACTGGTGGCCGGAGGCGCTGCCCAGGGCCGGGCGCATGGCCAGGAAGTCGTTGGGGGTGAGGGTGGCGAGCACGCTCCAGGCGTGGATCAGGTGCTCCATGATCCGCTGCACGCGGGTCAGTGCCTTGAAGGTGCGGGGCAGGTCCTGGCGGCCCACGTGGTGGGTGGCGAGGGTCAGCTCGTGGAGCATCAGCTTCATCCACAGTTCGGCGGTCTGGTGCTGGATGATGAACAGCAGTTCGTCCGGCACCTCCGAGCGTGGCACCTGGCTGTGCAGGATGTGCTGCAGGCTCAGGTAGTCGCCGTAGCGGCCGTCGCCGGTACGGGTCGCCAGGGCATTCCTGGCGCCGGAATAGGGGCATCCCATGGTCGCCGCTCCTATGCCGGGTTCCGGCAGTCCTGGCCCCCGGCGACGGCGGGCAGGATGGTGATCTCGTCGCCGGGGGCGACACGGGCCTCCAGGCCGCCGTGGAAGCGCACGTCCTGGTCGTTGACGTACAGGTTCATGAAGCGCACCAGGGTGCGGCCCTTCAGCAGGCGCTGCTCCAGGCCCGGCCAGCGGCGCTCCAGGTCGTCGATGACTTCACCCAGGCTGTCGCCCTGGGCGCTGACCTGGGCTGCGCCGGCCGTCAGGTCGCGCAGGGTGGTGGGGATGTGGATGGTGATGGACATGGCGGTTCCTCGTGGTCGGGGGCATGGGGTTCAGTCGAAGGCCAGCGGCTGCTCCAGGATTCGGCCGTCCTCGATGCGGAAGCAGCGCATCGACAGGTCGAAGCGGGGATCGGTGCTGACGATGAGGTGGAACACCTCGGGAAAGGCGGCGGCGTACTCCACATCGGTGTCGCTGGGGTAGGGCCGGGATGCGGTGTGGGAGTGGTAGAGCACCAGGGGCACTTCGCCCCGGCCGTTCATCTCGCGCCACACACGCAGTTGCTGCAGGGGCTCGAAGCTGAAGAAGTCCTCGGCCTGGGCAGCGTTGTGCATCGGCACCAGGCGCAGGCTGCCGGGCTCGCCGGGCACGGCGGCGATCAGCCCGCAGCATTCCAGCGGGTGCTCGGTGCGGGCCTGGTGGGCGATGGCATCGCGCAGGGCGGCGGGCAGGGTGAGCATCGGGCCGTCCTCAGTAGCGGGGCTGGTCGGGGGCCACGTCGCGCACCCAGGCGAGCACGCCGCCCTGCAGGTTGCGCACGTTGTGGTAGCCGGCGGCGAGCATGGCCTCGACTACCTCGCGGGAGCGGCTGCCGCCCTTGCAGTAGATCACGTAGGGCTGCTCGCGGTCGGCCAGCGGCCCCTGGCCGAGGCTGGCCAGGGCGCGGGCCTTGGGCAGCAGTTCGGCGCCTTCGATACGCACGATGTCCCACTCGTTGGGCTCGCGCACGTCGATCAGCCGGAGCGGCTGCCCGCTGCCGAGCAGGGCGTGCAGCTCCTGCGGGGTGATTACCGGCACGGGGGCGGCCGGCGCCGAGGGCTGGCCCAGGCCGCACAGCTGCGGGTAGTCCTGCAACGCGGTGATGGGCTGGCGCTGCGGATCGCGCTGCAGGGGCAGGTAGCGGTTACGCATGCGCAGGGCGTCGTAGACCATCAGCGTGCCCAGCAGGGATTCGCCGATCCCGGTCAGCAGCTTGATCGCCTCGGTGCCCATCACCGAGGCCACGGCGGCGCAGAGCACGCCGAGCACGCCGCCCTCCGAGCAGGACGGCGCCAGCTCCGGCGGGGGCGGCTCGGGGTAGAGGTCGCGGTAGTTCAGGCCGCCGCCGGGGGCGTTTTCCCAGAACACGCTGGCCTGGCCTTCGAAGCGGTAGATGGAGCCCCAGACGTAGGGCTTGCCGGCCAGGACGCAGGCGTCGTTGACCAGGTAGCGGGTGGCGAAGTTGTCGGCGCCGTCGATGATCAGGTCGTAGCCCCGGAACAGCGCCACGGCGTTGTCGTTGTCCAGGCGCAGGTCGTGCAGGTTCACCTGCACGTGCGGGTTGAGCGCGGCGATGGTGCGCTTGGCGCTCTCGGTCTTCAGCTCGCCGAGGGTGTCCATGCGGTGGATCACCTGGCGCTGCAGGTTGGAGGCGTCCACCCGGTCGAAGTCGACGATGCCCAGGGTGCCGACACCGGCCGCTGCCAGGTACAGCAGGGTCGGTGAGCCCAGGCCGCCGGCACCGATCACCAGCACGCGGGCGTTCTTCAGGCGCTGCTGGCCGGTCAGGCCGAACTCCGGCAGCAGGATGTGGCGGCTGTAGCGGGCGCGCTCCTCGGCGCTGAGGGTGGCCTGGTCGCTGACCAGGGGGCCGAGGGTGCGGGGCAGGGGAGTCGGGGTAAAGGCAGTCATGTTCAGCTCCGGGGCAGGTCGAGGGCCTGGCTCAGGGCGTGCCGGAGCCGGGTCATTTCATCGGGGGTGCCGAGGGTCACGCGCAGCCGCTGTTCCAGGCCGGGCCAGGGGCGGCCGACGCGGATGCCGCCTGCGGCCAGGGTGGCGATCACCTCTGCGGCCGGGCGCTGGCAGTCGATCAGCACGCAGTTGCTCCGGGACGGGCTGTAGCGCAGGCCCTGGTGGTCCAGCCAGGCGCAGAAGGCCTCGCGCTGGGCCGTGTTGGCGGCCTTGCGCCGGGCGCATTCGGCCTCGTCGTGCAGGCAGGCCAGCGCGGCGGCAACGGCCGGCACCGGCACGTCGTGGGCCGGCTGGGTGTGCATGCGGTCCAGCACGGCGGGCTGGGCGATGGCATAGCCCAGGCGCAGCCCGGCGAGGCCGTGGATCTTGGAGAAGGTGCGGGTGACCACCAGGCCGGGGTGGGCGCTGACTGCCGGGATCATCGAAGGCTCGTCGCTGAACTCCAGGTAGGCCTCGTCGATCAGCACCACCGGCGGGTGGGGCAGGGCGCCGGCCTGTTCCACCAGAGCCAGCAGCGCTGCGTGGGAGGTGACGGTGCCGGTGGGGTTGTTGGGGTTGGCGATGTAGATCAGCCCGCCCTCGCTGGCGGCGAGCATGGCCTGCACGTCGTGCCCGCCGTCCGCCAGCAGGGGCACCCGGCACACCGCCCGGCCATGCAGGCGTGCGGCCTGCTCGGGCACCGGGTAGCCCGGCGCGGCCACCACCAGCGGCGCATCGGCCCGGGTGAAGGCCAAGGTGGCGTAGTGCAGGGCGCGGTTGGAGCCGGGGTACAGCGAGACCCACTCCAGTGGCACGCCATGGCGCTGGGCAAGGGCCTGGCGCAGCGCCTCCACCCGCTCGAACTGGTAGCGCGAGGACAGGCCGATGGCCTCGCTGGCCGCCTGCCGCGCAGCCGGCGGTACGCCGTAGGGGGATTCGTTGAGGTTGAGGCAGAGGGGCGTTTGCAAGGCGCAGGCGTCCCCTTCGCCCGCCGCGTGGCGGGCGCTGGATAGGTGGTTCATGTCAGGTTCCCGGGTTGGGCGTTCGTGGGTGGCTAGCGGCCGCTGCGTACCGACTTCGGGGTGTAGCCGAAGAACTTGAGGAAGGCGGCGCTGAAGTTGTTCGGGTGCTGGTAGCCCACCTGGTAGGCCGTCTCCGAGACCCGGTAGCCGGCGGCGAGCAGCTCCTGTGCGCGCTGCATGCGCATCTCCAGCAGGTGGTGGGCGGGGCTGGTGCCGTAGGCGTGGCGGAAGCATTCCTTGAGCTTGTATTCGCTGATGCCCAGCGCGGCGCAGAGGCAGGCGTTGTTCAGCGGCTGGCCGAGGTTGGCACGCATATAGGCCTCGATCCGCTCCATCACGTCCAGGTCACGGCCGCTGATGCGCTCGGCCTGGGGCGTGGCGGGGGCCAGCAGGTTGAGCTGCTCGGCCAGCAGGCTCAGGGCATGGATGCGCTGGCGCAGGCCGTCGTGCTCGCCGACCCGGGGGTTCTTGAAGAAGCGCAGGTGTTCGCTGCTGCAGCTGCCGTTGTAGGCGATCTGCCGGAAGCTCTCGTTGTGGCGCAGGGCCTTGCCCAGCAGGCGGCCGCAGCGCTCGGGGCCGATGTAGCGCGTCAGGGTCGACTCCGACACCACCAGGCGCAGTTGCTGGATGGGCTCGTTGGCGGCGTAGCGACGCTCGCCGGTGCCGGCCTGGAACACCGAGACCGTGGTGTGGTTCGCCGCGAAGGGCAGGGCATTGCCGACCCGGTCGAGAAACTCGGACTGGCCGGACAGCCCGAAGGTGATGACCAAGGTGCGGTCGTTGCCATCGTGCTCGCAGACCTCCCGCAGGATGCGGCCCGAGGAGACCCGCGAGCGCACCAGGGAGAACCCGGCCTCGCAGTCCAGCCGCTCGATCAGCGCCTGGCCCTGGGCCGATGCCGTCTGGTGGCGTGTCCATTCCTTGAGTTGCTGGGCGCTGGCCAGCTTGGGTTGTGCCAAACCGTTCATAGCAAATCACTCCTCATCACTCGCCCGGTGTGCCTGTGCGGGGCTCCATCCGGGCGCAGTGATCACCGTCCTTGACTGGGTTCGCCGACGCATCAGAGCACAGGCGAAGTGGGTAAAAAACCGCCTCGCCGGAACTGCATATGAAAATCGCCGGAGTGCATATGTAATGCGAATGATTAGCATTAATCAAGGAAGTATGATCCTCCCATCGACCTGCAACGGATTGCCGCAGGCCCTGGAGATAGAGGGGTTCGGCGCTCCGGGTGCAGGAAGCGCGAACAGGAACGAAGGAGTTGTTCATGTCGATACGGCCCCTGGAAGGCGTGACCCTGCGGCTGGCCGAAGCACCGACCGGGCTGCAGGCCACCCGCGAGGCGCTGGCCCTGCGCATGGGCTTGCTGGGCGCACGGGTGTGCGCGGCAGCAGGTGTGCAAGGCCTGGATGGCCAACTGACGGCCTGGCTGGAGGATGCCGCCGGCGCGCGGGTCACCTTATATGTGCGTGGCTGGCCCTGCGGGGTGCAGCCGGTGAGCGAGGCGCTGGCCCAGGCGGCCTGCGGGCTGGTGGGCTGGCATGGGCGCAGCGCCGGTGGGCTGTTCACCCTGGGGGTGGACTACCTTGCGGTGCTGACGGCCTCCCTGGCGTCCACCGCTGCCGTGGCCGCCCTGCTCGGGCAGCGTCGGGGCAGCGGCAGCCATGAGGTGCACATCAGCCTGGGCGGCGCCGGCCTGCTGGCGATGGCCCAGTACCTGGCGATGGACGATGCCGGGCAGGTGCTGCCGGTGCCGGGTGGCGCCGATTGGCAGCACCCGCCCTTCACCAGTGGCGAGGGCCTGCGCTTCGAGCTGGAAGCCCTCGACCCGGAGGCCTGGCGCCGCTTCTGGGAAGGCCTGGGGGTGTCCCTGGCGGACATCGCCGCCGGCTGGCCGCCGTTCATGCAGCGCTACACCACCGCCACGGCGTGGTTGCCGCCCTCGCTGTTCCGCGCCTGTGCGCGCTATCGCCTGGCCGACCTGAACTGCCTGGCCCGGGATGCCGGGGTCAACCTCTGCACCCTGCGCCTGGCGCCTCGGGAAGACTGCGCCCAAGGCCCCTGGGCCTTTGACCCGCCCGTATCGGCCGCTGTCCTGGCGCGCGCGCCCTCCAGCGCGGCCCAGCCCCTGGCCGGCCTGGCGGGGCTGGAGGCCTGCCGGCTGATCCAGGGGCCGCTGGCGGGGCACTTGCTGCGTGAGCTGGGCATGCAGGTCATGCGCATCGAGCCGCCGGGCGGTGATCCGATGCGCGGCATGGCGCCTTTGGTGGGCGGCCTGTCCGTGCACTTCCAGGCCATCAACCGGGGCAAGCCCTGGGTCGAGCTGGACGTGCGCAGCGAAGCCGGGCAGGCCCGGCTGGGGCAGTTGCTGGAGGGCTGCGATGCCTTCCTGCACAACTGGGCGCCCGGACGCGCCGAGCGCCTGGGGCTGACCGGCGAGGCGCTGCGCCGCCATGCCCCGGGCCTGGTGTACGGCTCGGCCTCCGGCTGCGGGCGCCACCCTGGAGCGGACGACCCCCTGGGCACCGATTTCATGATCCAGGCCCACAGCGGCCTGGCCGCCCGCATCCAGCAGCACGACCGGCCGGCCGGCGCGCTGCTCACCCTGGTGGACGTGCTGGGCGGCGCTGCCCTGGCCGAGGGCCTGGTTGCCGCGCTCTACCAGCGCCACGTCCACGGCCTGGCCGGCGGCCTCGATTCCAGCATGAGCGGCGCCGCCGGCCTGCTGCTGGAGGCCGCCACTGCCGACGCGGGGCAGGTACTGGCCTGCACCGACGGCCACCTGATGCTCGACGGTGCCGACCCCTCCGAGGTGGCGAGCCTTGGGCACCTGGCCAGTGGCGAAGCCCTGGCCCACCTGGCGGCGCGGGGCATTCCCGCCAGCCGCATCTCCCGCTGCGCCGCCGATGTCGGCGCCCACCCCTGGTTGGGCTGTGCCCTGGGCCGTGACGAATACGGCCTGCGTACCGCCAGCCCCTGGATCATCAACGCTTGAGGTCGATACACCATGGCAAACGAACACCTGTCCGCCGTGCAGCCCCCTGTCACCGGTGACCGCTACACGGCGCCGGACTGCGTCCCCGCGCACCTTCGCGCGCACTGGCGGGCCGAGGGCATCTATCCCCACAAGAGTCTGTTCGAGTCCTTCCTCGACATTGCCCGCTCACGGCCCCTGGCGGTCGCCGTCACCGAAGGGGCGGCGAGCCTGAGCTTCGCCCAGCTGCGGGCGCGCAGCCTCAGCCTGGCGCAGGTGCTGCACCAGCTCGGCGTCGGGCCTGGCGTGGTGGTGGCGGTGAACCTGCCCAATGGCTGGCGCGCCTGCGCCGTGGACCTGGCCGTGGCGGCCCTGGGCGGCATCGTGCTGCCGTACCCCCTGGGGCGGCGCAAGCGCGACACCCTCGCCATGCTCGGCAAGTCCGCCGCACGGGTGCTGATCTGCAAGCGCCAGGTGGGCGAAGCCGACTACGCCGCGCTGGTGGACGGCCTGCGCCCCGCGTTGCCGGCGCTGGCCCATGTGCTGGTACACGGCGAGCGCTACCAGGACTGGCCGGATCTGGACCAGTGCTGGGAGGGGCCGGCCTGGAGCACCGAAGGCCAGCGGGTGGACCCGGATGCCGGCGCCCGGCTGATCGCCTCCTCGGGCTCCGAGTCCGAGCCCAAGCTGGTGCTGTATTCCCACAACGCCCTGGTGGGCGGGCAGAGTGCCTACCTCAACGGCCTGGCGCGCCAGCCCGAGGCCATGCGGGCGCTGTTCGCCGTGCCCCTGGCGTCGCCCTTCGGTTCCCTGGGCACGCCTTGCACCCTGGCTTCCCTGGGTGGCGCGCTGATCTGCCTGGACCGCTTCGAGGCCGATGCGGTGCTGCGGCTGGTCGCCCAGCAGCGCGTTACCCACCTGTTCGCCGGGCCCAACATGGTGGACATGCTGCTGGCCAGCCCCCTGCTGCAATCGGCGCAAGGGCAGGCGCTGGATTTCAGCGCGCTGGAGGCCATCGTCAGCGGCGGCTCGGCCCTCAGCACCCAGACCCTGGCCGGCGTGCGCCGGCACTTCGGCTGTGCCCTGGTGCAGTCCTACGGCTCGGCGGACGGCGTGGCCAGCCACACCGCTCTGGACGACGCCCCCGAGGTGACCGTGCAGACCGTCGGGCGACCCGACCCTGCAGTGGTCAGCCTGAGCATCCGCGACGAGCAGGGGCACGAATGCGCGCCAGGCGAGGTGGGGGAGATCTGGGCACGGGGGCCGATGACCCCGCTGTGCTACTACCGCGCCCCCGAACTGGACCGCCAGTACCGCCACCCGGACGGCTGGGTGCGCCTGGGCGACCGTGGCCAGCTGGACGCCGATGGCCGGCTGCGCATCGTCGGGCGCCGCGCCGACACCGTGATGCGCGGCGGGCACAAGGTGAACCTGGTGGAGGTGGCGCACCTGCTGCGCGAGCATCCGGCCATCGCCCAGTGCGTGGTCCTCAATGCCCCGCTGGAGGACGGCGCCACGCGCATGCACGCCTTCGTGGTGATGAAGGCGGGGCAGCCGCCGCTGACCCTCGCCCAGGTGCGCGGCTTCCTCAATGACGAAGTGGGCGCCCAGCCCAGCCAGTTGCCCGACGCCCTGGCCTGCGTGCCGGAGCTGCCGCTGGCGCCGTCCGGCAAGGTCGACCAGGCGGCTCTGCTGCAGAGCCTGCAGGCGCCACGCCCGGCGGTCTCCGCGCAACCGGTGATCGACCTGCTGATGGGCGTCGAACGGGCCGGCGTGCTGCGGGCCGCCATCGAACTGCAGGTGTTCGACCACCTGGGCGAGGGCGCCAGCGCCCGCACCGTGGCCGAGCGCACCGGGGCCAGCGAGCGCGGCACCCGCATCCTGCTGGACGCCCTGGCCGGCCTGGGCCTGCTCCGCCAGGAGCCGGGGCAGGCCTACTACCGCCTGGGTGAGCTGGCCGAACGCTTTCTGCGGCGCAGCTCGCCGCACTACGTGGGTGGGCTGGCGCAGGTCTACACCGCCGACCTGATGTGGGATGCCTTCCGCCACTTCAAGGACGCCGTGGTGGCCGGTGGCAGCGTCCTGCCCCAGGGCCTGGAGGCCGCCAACCATCCGTACTGGGGCGAATTCTCCCGGGGCATCGCCAACACCGCGCGGGTGACCGCCCAGCGCCTGGCGCAGCAGGTGCTGCCGTGGCTGGCCCAGCGGCAGCAGCCGAGCGTGCTGGACCTGGCCTGCGGCAACGGCACCTACGGCTTCACCCTGGCGGCCGAGTGCTCGACGGCGAGCCTCTGCGGGGTGGACTGGCCAGCCAGTGCCGAGCTGTTCTGGAGCACCGCCGAGACCTTCGGGGTGCGCGAACGCACACGCTTCATCGGTGCCGACATCTTCACCGTGGAGCCGGGTGAACCGGTGGACCTGATCATCCTCAGCCAGGTCCTGCACCACTTCGACGAGGCCGAATGCCGGCGCCTGCTGGGCCGCCTGCAGGCCTGGCTGAAACCGGGCGGGCGGTTGCTCATCGCCGGCTTCATGCGCTCGGACGCGCCGGCGGAGCAGGAGCCCATTCCGCGCCTGTTCGCCGCGCAGATGCTCAGCCTGACCGAGGCCGGCGACTGCCATGCCCTGGGCGCGGTGCAGCGCCTGCTGGAGGAGCAGGGCTGGCAGCAGATCGAGTCCGCGCCGCTGCGCGGCCTGCCCATCCAGCGCATCTGGGCGGTGCGCGGCGATGCTGGGGAGGTCGCATGAGCCGTGTGCTGTGGAACCTCTCGCGGCCATTGCGCCCGGCCATCGCCCTGGCTGCTTGCGGCCAGCTCGCGGTCAGCGCCTGCAACGCCGGCCTGGCCCTTTGCCTGGCCTGGGCCCTGGCCGGCCTGTTCGAGGGCCAGCCGCTGGCGGCGCTGTGGACGCCCCTGGGTGCCTTCCTCGGCCTGACGCTGCTGCGCATCGCCCTCAACGGCGGGGCCGAGGTGCTGGCCATGCGGGTCGCCGGGCTGACCCGGCAACACCTGCGCCAGCGCCTGTTGCCCCAGGTGCTGCGGGTGGCCGGGCAGGCGCCCGGCGAGCATGACAGCGCCGGGCTGAGCACCACCCTGATCCACAACGTCGAGGCCCTGCAGGCCTACTACAGCCGCTACATCCCGGCGGTGATCGGCGCGGCCCTGGGGGGCAGCGGCCTGCTTGCGCTGATGGCGCTGTTCGACCCGCGCTCGGCCCTGGTTGCCGCCGTGGGCGCCTTGTCGCTGCCCTTCGTGGATCGCCTCTGGCTGCGCTGGCGGCGCCCCTCGGCCGGTGGGCTGTTCGCCAGCATCGGGCGCTTCTCGGCGCACCTGCTGGATAGCCTGCGTGGCGTCACCACCCTCAAGGCCTTCAACGCCCAGGACCGGCGCCGCGACGCCCTGCGCGACCAGGCTCGCGACCTGCGCCGGCAGGCGATGGAGGTGCTGCACGGCATCCTGATGCGCAATGGCGTCACCGGGTTGCTCAGCCTCGGCGGCCTGGCGCTGGTCACGCTGCTCAGCGTCCAGCGCGCCGGTGCCGGCGAGCTGTCGGCCTTCGCCCTGTTCGCTGCTGTGCTGCTGGCCCGCGAGGCGTTCCGCACCCTGGAGAAGCTGGACAAGACCTTCCACGTCGCCTGGTCGGGCAACGGCGCCGCCGCCCCGGTGGCCGAGCTGCTGGCAGCGCAGCCGCCGGTGCCCGAGCCGGCCCGGCCCGAGCCGTTGCCGGCCGGCCATGAGGTGGCCTTCGAGGGCGTCACCTTCCGCTGGCCTGGCAGCCAGGCCCCGGCCTTGCAGAACCTCAGCTTCACCCTGGAACCCGGCCAGTGCGTGGCCGTGGTGGGCCCCTCCGGGGCGGGCAAGTCCACCCTGGCAGCGCTGCTGATGCGCTTCATCGCCCCCCAGGAAGGGCGCGTCACCCTCGACGGCGTGGACATCCGTCACCTGCGCTCAGCCGACCTCTACCAGCGCGTCAGCGGGGTGTTCCAGCAGAGCGTGCTGCTGCACGGCAGCCTGGAGGACAACCTGCGCATGAGTGCGGCGGACGCCAGCCCTGAGGCCCTGGCCGAAGCCTGCCGGCTGGCCTCGCTGGAGCCCTGGGTCGCCAGCCTCCCGCACGGCCTGGCGACCCCGGTGGGCGAGGGCGGCAACCGGCTCTCCGGCGGCCAGCGCCAGCGCGTGGCCATTGCCCGTGCCTGGCTCAAGGGCGCGCCGATCCTGCTGCTCGACGAGGCCACCGCCAACGTCGACGTGGCCAGCGAGGCGCATATCGGTGCGGCCATCGAGCGCCTGCGCGGGCAGCGCTCGATGCTGGTGATCGCCCACCGCCTGGCCACCGTGCGCCATGCCGACCGCATCCTGGTGCTGGACCAGGGGCGCCTGGTGGAAAGCGGCGACCACCGCAGCCTGCTGGCCCGCCAGGGCCTGTATGCGCGCCTCTGGGCCCTGCAGCACGCCCACGAAACCCAACCCCTGAGCGAAGGAGCCCTGGCATGAAAGGCAATCCCCATGCGATCCGCGCCGGCGAAGGCAGCCGCTGGAGCGACCTGCTGCGGCTGTCGGCCGGGCAGCCGGCGCTGTTGGCGCAAACCCTGGTCGCCACCCTGGTGGCCCAGGCCGGCATGGTGGGCAGCCTGGCCCTTGGGGGCTGGTTGATCGGCCTGGTGCTGACCGATGCCCCGGCCAGCCTGTGGCAGCCGGTGGCGGCGGCGATGCTCGCCTGTGCCCTGGCCGGTGCCGGTGGACGCTGGTGGCAGGCCCATGTCTCCCATGTGTTCGCCTTCCACCTGATCGAGACCCTGCAGGTCGGCAGCTACGAGGGATTGGAGCGGGCCGCACCGGACGTGCAGGCCGGGGTGCGGCGAGGGGAGCAGGCCAACGTAGCGCTCAACGACGCCCAGGCCCTGGAGCACTTCTTCGCCCACACCCTCACCGATGCCATCGGCGCCGTGTTGGTGCCGCTGTTGGCGCTGCTGGCCCTGGCCGCCATCCAGCCCTGGCTGACCCTGGCGCTGCTGCCGTTCCTGGCGGCCCTGGCCAGCGTGCCGTTCTGGCTTGGCGGGCGCGCCCTGCGCCAGGGTCGGGCGATGAACGAGGCGCTGGCCGGGCTCAACGCCGAAGTGCTGGAAGGCATCGAGGCGCGCCGGGAGATCCTCCTGTTCAACCAGGAGGCGGCCTGGCACGCGCGGTTGGGTCGCCTGCTGGCCCGGCTGCGGCTGGAGCAGCGCCGCTATGCCCTGCGCAGCGGCGCCGAGCAGGGGGTGATCGAGCTGATCCAGGCCCTGGCCCTGGTGAGTGCGCTGGCCTGTGGCGCCTGGCTGCTGCAGATCGGCCTGCTGGACCTGGCACAACTGCCCCTGGCGGTGATGCTGGTCGGCGCGGCCCTGCTGCCCATGGCCGACGTGGCCCGCGAGGCCGGCCAGCTCGGCGCCGTGCGCGCCAGCGCCGGGCGGGTCCTGGGGCTGTTGCGCCAGCCGCCCCGGGTGCGTGACCAGGGCTGCCAGCAGCCCCAGGGCGCGCGCCTGGAGTTCGATCAGGTGCGCTTCAGCCATGGTGGTCGCCCGGTCCTGCAGGGCGTCGACTTCCTGGTCCGCCCTGGCGAGATGGTGGCGCTGGTGGGGGCCTCGGGGGCCGGCAAGACCACTTGCGCCAACCTGCTGATGCGCTTCTACGACGTCGAAGGCGGGGCCATCCGCGTCGGCGGCGTGGATGTGCGTGACATCCCCCTGGCCGGGTTGCGCCAGGGCATCGCCTGGGTCGGCCAGGATGCCTACCTGTTCGACGACAGCATCGAGGGCAACCTGCGCCTGGCTCGCCCTGATGCCACCGCCGAGGAGATCGAAGCCGCCGCCCGCCAGGCCCAGGCGCACGACTTCATCCAGGCCTTGCCGGAGGGCTACCAGACCCGCTGCGGCGAGGGCGGCGCGCGCCTGTCCGGCGGCCAGCGCCAGCGCATCGCCATCGCCCGTGCGCTGCTGTCGCAGGCGCCGGTGCTGGTGATGGACGAAGCCTCCTCCAGCCTCGACGCCCACAGCGAGCACGCCCTGCAGCAGGCCCTGCTGGGCCTGCGCGGGCAGCGCACGCTGCTGCTCATCGCCCACCGCCCCAGCACCATCGCCCAGGCCGACCGGGTGGTGCTGCTCGAAGACGGGCAGGTGCGCGACCAGGGCACCCATTCGACCCTGCTGGCCCGCTGCGATGCCTACGCGCGGCTGCTGGCCCAACCCACTCAGTAACGGCGCCAGGCGCCAACAAGGAAGATTCGCGATGGTCAGAAGTCGTCGTACCCCCACCCACGTCTGGGTCAGCACCGCGCTGGCGTTGTCCTGCCCGGCCCTCCAGGCCGCAGAGGCATTGAGCCTGCCCGAGGTCAGCGTCAACGCCGAAAAGGTCCCGCGCAGCCTCGACGCGGTGCCGACCAGCGTCAAGGTGATCGATGGACAGACCCTGGAAGACGAGCACATCACCGGCTTCGAACAGCTGGAAGGGCGAGTGCCGGGGCTGTCGTTCCAGCCCTTCGGCCAGTCGGGCATCAACTCCCCGGTGATGCGGGGCCTCACTGCCAACTTCAATGCGCTGTCCACCTCGACGCTGATGCTGGTGGACGACGTGCCGACCCTCACCGCCCAGGGCTTCGAGAACCGCTTCATCGACATCGACCGCATCGAGGTGCTGCGCGGGCCGCAGTCGACCCTCTACGGGCGCAATGCCGAGGCCGGGGTGATCGCGGTGTACAGCAAGCCGATGGACGAGCTGGCGCGGGCCAGCGTGTCCGCCGAAGCGGGCAGCCGCGACAAGCGCGCCACGCGATTCGCTCTGAGCAGCCCGCTGGTGGACGAGCGGCTGTTCGGCAGCGTCTCGGGCGAGTGGCAACGCCAGGACGGTTTCATCCGCAACGACACCCTCGGCAAGCAGGCCGATGACCGCGAACGCTACAACCTCAACGCCGGTCTGCGCCTGGTGCCCCAGGAGGGCACCGACATGGTGCTGCGCTATGCGCGCCAGGCCTATGACGACGACGCCTCGCTGTGGGGCGCGCCCACGGCGCGGCGCAACCACGTGGCCTCGGGCACCGACAGCTGGAACCGCTCATGGGGCCAGACCCTGTCGCTGAACATCGGCCACAGCCTGGGGGATGACCTGAACCTGCGCTCGATCACCGCCTACAACGACTTCCACGACCGCATCCAGCAGGACACCGACTTCCTGCCGGCCAACCTGTCGATGATTGCCCGCGACCTGCGCCTGCGCACCCTGTCCCAGGAACTGCGCCTGGAAGGGCAGTGGGGCCTCGCCGACTGGTTGGCCGGGGTCTACGCCGACAGCTCCGAAAACGACCTGCGCAACGTCAGCCAGCGCGGCCCCTTCGTCCAGGAACTGCGCCTGGACCAGAGCAGCCGCACGCTGGCCGCCTTCAGCCATTGGAACCTGCACCTGACGCCGGACTGGACCCTTTCCCTGGGCGGGCGGGTGGAGCGCTACCGGGTGGGCATCGACCCCCGTGGCGATGCCAACCAGTCCCGGAGCTGGTCGTCGTTCTCGCCGAAGGTGGCGCTGCAGTACGCCTTCGCCGAGCAGAACCAGGTCTACCTCAGTGCCAGCAAGGGCGTACGCAACGGCGGTTTCAACGTGCTCTCGGCCGCCACCCACTACGCCGCGTTCGAGCCGGAGAAGGTCTGGTCCTATGAACTCGGCATCAAGGGCCGGACCCTGGAGGAGCGCCTGCGCTACTCGCTGGCGGCGTACTACATGGACGTCACCGACATGCAGGTGATGCAGATGCCCAGCCCGGGCGTGCAGTACATCACCAGCGCCGCCAGTGCTACGTCCAAGGGGCTGGACCTGGATGCCGAGTACCTGCTCAGCGCCCGCTGGAGCGTACAGACCGGGCTGGCCTGGAACCGCACGCGCTTCGACAGCTTCCAGGACGGCCGCGCCCGCTACGACGGGCACCACAACCCCTTCGCCCCCGACCTCACCGGCTACCTGGGCCTGCGCTACGACGACCCGGAAGGCTGGTACGTGCAGGGCAACCTGGTGGGCAGCGACAAGGTCTACCTGGACGCCGCCAACCAGTACACCCGCAACGGCTACGCACTGGTCAACCTCAGCGCCGGCGTGCGCTACGAGCAGTGGGAGCTGAGCGGCTACGTGAACAACCTGGCTGACCGCGAGTACGACGCGGTGGGCTACCAGAACGGTTTCATCACCGTCTACAGCCCGCCTCGCGAACTCGGCGTGCGCGTGACCTGGAAGCTCTGACATGGACCGCCCGAACCCTTCCCACTGGCCCCTGCAACTGCTGCTGGGCTGGGTCAACTTCGCCATGACCGCGCCGTTGATCTACCTCTACCTCGGCTTGCCGCTGGTGATGCGCCAGCACGGCTGGAGTGGCACCGAGATCGGCCTGTTCCAGCTGGCCGGGCTGCCGGCGGTGCTCAAGTTCGTGCTTGGCGCCCCGGTGGACCGCTGGGCCCGGGGCGCGCCCGGCTATCGCCACTGGAGTTTGGTGCTGATGGCCGGTTATGCCGCCAGTCTCGTCGGTCTGGCCTGCCTGGGCATCGAGCAGGCCGGCTTCGTGCCGCTGTTCGCCCTGGCCATGCTGGCCAGCCTGCTCGGCACCTGGGCCGATGCGCCGGTCAACGCCCTGGCGATCCGCTGTTTGCCGGCGGAGGAGCGCCAGCGCGCCGGTATCATCCGCTCCGCCGCCAGCTCCCTGGGGGCGGTGGTGGGTGGCGGGGTGATGCTGATGCTGCAGGCGCGTGCCGGCTGGGCCTGGCCGTTCTGGGCGCTGAGCGGCGGGCTGCTGCTGGCCGCCCTGGGCCTGTGGCTGATCCCGCGGGCCACCCTGGCGCAGGCGGATGGCGTGCAGGCCCGGCAGGTGGGCGTCGGCCAATGGCTGGCCTATTTCAGCAGCACCGAGCGGCGCCGCTGGGTGGTGATGCTGATGCTCTACTTCCCCTTCATCGGCGCCGCCTGGGTCTACCTCAAGCCCTTGCTGCTGGACCATGGCCTGCCGCCCGAGCAGGTGGCGCTGGTCGCCGGCGTGCTTGGCGGTGTGGTGGGGGCCGTGGGCAGTGCGCTCGGCGGCCACCTGGCCCGGCGCAGCGGATTGCAGCGGGCCCTGCCGGCCTGCGCCCTGGCCGGCGTGGCAGCCCTCGGCGCCCTGGCCGGCACGGTGACCAGCGGAGCGGGCGTGCCCTGGCTGGTAGCCTGCACCCTGCTGCTGGCACTGGTGATGGGCGCCTCGGCCGGCCTGCTGTTCGGGATGATGATGAACCACACCCGCGCCGGCCTGACCGCTGTCGACTACGGCCTGCAATCGAGCCTGTTCGTGCTGACCCGCACCCTGGTGCCGATGCTCGCCGGTATCCTGCTCGACCGCTTGGGCTACCTGGGCATGCTGGCGGGGTTGATCCTCTGCATGGCCGGGGTCTGGGCCTGGAGCCGGCACTTCGTCCGACACGGGCAGGACCTTGCCGAGCGGTTGCCGGCGCAGTCGGTGCCCTAGCCGGCTTGTCGCTCCAGCCCCAGGGCGCGGCTCACCAGGTGGTGGTAGACCCGCTGGCGCAGGGAACGGCGTTGCAGCACCAGGGGTTCGTCGAGGCCGGGGGCGTGGGTCAGTGGCTCGAAGCCGTCCTCGGTGATCAGCAGCGTGTCGGAGTGGCGATAGCCGCCCACGCCTTGCAGGTAGATGCCCGGCTCCATGGAAACGACCATGCCGGCGGCCAGCACGTCGTCCGAGCCCTCGGCCAGCCAGGGGCCTTCATGGTTGCCCAGGCCGAAGCCGTGGCCGCAGCGGTGCAGGCGCTGCGCCGGGCTGCCGACGCCCTCGCGGGCGAGGAAGGCGTTGATCTGCGCGTCGATCTCCGCGCAGGCCACGCCCGGTCGCAACAGCCCGAGGCCGATGCGCCGGGCCTGGACCATCAGCGCGAACAGCTGACGCTCCTGGCGCGTGGGCGGGGCGGTGAAGTAGGTGCGCTCGCTCTCGGCGGCGTAGCCGTTCACTCGCGTCAGCACCAGGGTCACGTGGGGGCCTGCCAGCAGGCGGTCGCCAGGCGACGGCACGGCGTGGGGCATGGCGCTCAGCGGGGCGGGGAAGCTGGCCATCAGCACGCGGGTGGCGAGGGCGTCCCAGTTCGGCGTCTCGCGGATGATGGCCTGGGTCACCTGGCTGGTGCGGGCGAAGCCTTCGGCCACGGTGGCGCCGTAGTAGGAATGGGCGAACAGCTCGGCCACGCCCCGGTCGGCGTAGTGGGCGGCGCGGCGGATCAGGGTGATCTCGGTGGGGGACTTGACCAGCCGCAGCTGCTCCACCGGTTCGCCCGGCCGACCCCCCTGGTCCCGCAGCCAATCGGCGACCCGTGCGGGGCATCCGGCTTCGTAGAGGAACCCGCGCGTCAGGCCGCCGTGCTCGGCGAGCACCGATTGCCAGCACTGGCCGCTCGGGGCGGGGTAGTCCCGGTAGCAGTGAAGGGCGTCCGGCCCGATTCCTCTGGCCTTGCGCAGGTGCTCCCGCTCCAGCTCCGGCAGCACCAGGCGCACCGGGCCGCGTGCCGGCAGGATGAGGAAGAACGGCCGCTCCAGCGCCTCGTAGGTGGCGCCGCACAGGTAGTAGATGCTCTCGGCCTGGGTGGCGACGAACTGCGCGGCGTCCAGCTCCCGGAGCAGCGCTTGCAGGCGTTCACGGCGGGCCAGGTATTCCTCGGTGCTGATGGACGGGGCAGGGGACATGGGCAGTTCCTTGTTGTGATTGAAGTGCGTACCAAATGGTACGCACTTTATCGCGCCGCGCAAGTTGTCCCTTGCATGGTGGGGTGGGCGGTGGAATAGTCGCGGCCTTCATTGCCACGAGAGCCCCCATGAGCGATCCGTCTGCCGCCTCGCCGCCCAGCATCAAGCGCCCGCCCATCGATGTGCTGCAGAAGGTGCTGGCCGATGTGCTGGAAAACGGCTTCGCCTACCGCTCCCTGCGGGCCATCGCCGAGACCAGCGGCATCAGCCACCGCATGCTGATCTACCACTTCGGCAGCCAGGACGGCGTCTGGGCGGCCATCATTGAGCACGCCCGCAGCACCGAGCAGGCGGCGTTCGCCGAAGGCAGCGAGGCGGTGCAATGCCTCGTGACGCTGCGGACCTTTCTGGACGGGTTGTGGCAGCGCTACAGCTCGGCGGAGGCCCTGCGCTTCTACCAGCTGCACATCGAGGTCTACGGCTATGCCTTGCGTCACCGCGAGGCCGCCGGGGCCTTCCTCGACGGCGTGGTGACGGGGTGGCTGGAACGCCTGCAGCAGGTCTTCCAGCGCGCCGGCTTCGACCTGCCCACGGCCCGCCAGCGCACCCGCCTGCTGCTGGCCGCCACCCGTGGCTTCCACCTGGACCTGCTCACCACCGGTAACCGCGAGGGGGTGGAGGCGGCCGTTACCGCGATGCTGGAGGCGGTCACTGCGCCTTGAGTGCGTGATCGGCTCGCGCCAGCGAACCGGGAACAACACCGAAGTGGAGGCCTGCGAGTGCCTATTCTGCAGGCGCTGATCTGTACATCCTTAAAAAACCGGAACGAACAAGGCCCCCATGCGGGGGCCCTGGATGGAGCGGTGGAGGGTCAGCCGGCGGTGCGCAGGCTGCCCTGGCGGGTGGCTTCGTACTGGTGCTTGTCCATCGGCTGGGCGTCGGGCTTGCCGAGGTCGTCCATGGCCAGGCGGTGGGTTTCCGGCGCCAGGTAGGCGGCCAGGGCGCAGACGCAGGTGATGAGGAAGGCGAGGCTGCCGATCACCACCGGGATGTTGTCCGAGCCGGGCGGAGCGACGGCGGCGAACAGGGCCGGCAGCATGGCGGTGAGCATGGTGCCGATGTTCTGTGCGATGGCCATGGCGGAGACGCGGTAGCGGGTCTGGAACAGCTCCGGGTAGAAGCTCGGGAACACCGCGTTGTAGCCCTGGTAGACCATGCCCCACATGAGGATCGACAGGGCGAAGGCGAGTGGCACGTTCTGGATGCTGATGGCGTAGAGGTAGCCGAAGGCGAGCAGGCCGGAGCCCAGGCAGCCGGTGATCATGGTCGGGCGGCGGCCGATCTTGTCGGAGAGGTTGCCGACGAAGGGGATGACCAGCACGGCAACGATGTTGCCCACCACCGGGATCCACAGGTAGACGCTCTTGTCGAAGCCGATGCCATAGGCTGGCTGCACGGCATAGGCGGCGCCGAAGATGGTGGCGACCACCGGGATCACGTTCATCAGGGCCATGAACATCACCAGCACCATGTGCTTCCAGCTGTGGCGGAAGGCCTCGGAGACCGGCGACTTGGCGACCTTCTGCTGGTTCTCTTCCTGGACGAAGGCCGGGGTTTCGTGAACCTCGCGGCGGATGATGAAGCCGGCCACCAGCACGAACGCGCTCATCAGGAAGGGAATGCGCCAGCCCCATTCGTTGAAGGCCTCACTGGGCATGAAGTAGGCCAGCGGCAGGAACACCGCGGCGGCCATCACCTGGCCGGCCTGCACGCCCTGCAGGGTGAAGCTGGCGTAGTAGCCGCGCCGGCCGAAGGGGGCGTGCTCCATGATCATCGAGCTGGCGCCGGAGATCTCGCCGGCCACTGCGAAGCCCTGCACCAGGCGCAGGATCACCAGGGCGGTGGGCGCGAGGATGCCGATGTCGTGGTAGGTCGGCAGCAGGCCCACCGCCATGGTGGAGATGCCCATCAGGAACATGCAAAGCAGCAGGACGTTCTTGCGGCCCCGAGTGTCGCCCCAGTGGCCCAGCACGAAGGCACCGATTGGGCGGGCCAGGTAGCCGACGCCGTAGGTGGCCAGGGAGGCGATGATTGCCATCTTGGGGTCGCTGTTGGGGAAGAAGATCTGCGGGAAGATCAGGGCCGCAGCCTGGGCGTAGATGAAGAAGTCGTAGTACTCCAGGGCGGAGCCGATCCAGCCGCTGGCCGTCGCTTTCTTGGCCTGGTTCGAGGAGGAAGTCGCCATCGTTGTCTCCGTTTTTATTGTGCTGTCGCCCCTGCGCTTCGCCCTTGGACAGGTCCGGGGCGGCACGCGCGCAGTGGGGCGGAGTCGGGTCGTGGCCGGCGCGTCAGGTGACGTCCGGTCGGGGCCATTCTCGGTGTCGGGGATGCGGGGTCAGACGGGCTCGGCAGGTCGCGCTGGGCGGGGCAGGGCCGGGGTGCAAGGGATGCGGATGGAGTGCAGGGCGGAGGTGAGCATGAGCAGGTACCCGTTCTTGAAATTGTTATGTCGTGACGCGTGTATGCCATCGCAGGGCCAGCCGGGCGGCGGGTTCGGCAGAGGCGCCGACCGGCGGGGAGACCTGCAACATGGGAGGCATGTTGCGCAGTGATCGAAAAAGCGTCAATTCGATTACCGGCCTTCTGTTCGATGATCGAACACAAAACTAACCAGTTCGTACATTTTGATTGAGGCGCTGACTTTACGCGCGAATAATCCATCCGGCCACAAGAACGAAAGGGTTTTGCGTGTGCTCACGCAGCGACCCGGGTCCGCCGCTGGCCATTGTGCCGGCCCTCTACCAGGAGCTGAACATGCAGCGTTCCATTGCCACCGTCTCCCTGAGCGGTACCCTGCCGGAAAAACTCGAAGCCATCGCCGCTGCCGGCTTCGATGGCGTCGAGATCTTCGAGAACGACCTGCTGTACTACGCCGGCAGCCCCCGGGAAATCCGCCAGATGTGCGCGGACCTGGGGCTGGCCATCACCCTGTTCCAGCCGTTCCGTGACTTCGAGGGCTGCCGCCGCGAGCGCCTGCAGAGGAACCTCGACCGCGCCGAGCGCAAGTTCGACCTGATGCAGGAGCTGGGCACCGACCTGGTGCTGGTGTGCAGCAACGTCCAGGCCGATGCCCTGGCGGACGAACGCATCCTGGTGGACGACCTGCGCCTGCTGGCCGAGCGGGCCGGCGCGCGAGACCTGCGCATCGGCTACGAGGCCCTGGCCTGGGGCCGCCACGTGAACAGCTGGCAGCAGGTGTGGGACATCGTCCGCCAGGCCGATCACCCGGCTCTCGGGGTGTTGCTGGACAGCTTCCACACCCTGTCGATCAAGGAGGACCCGGGCGGCATCGCCGACATTCCGGGGGACAAGATCTTCTTCGTGCAGATGGCCGATGCGCCGCTGCTGAACATGGACGTGCTGGAGTGGAGCCGGCACTTCCGCTGCTTCCCGGGGCAGGGTGAATTCGACCTGCCGGGCTTCCTGGCGTCGATCCTGCGCAGCGGCTACACCGGCCCGCTGTCCCTGGAGATCTTCAACGATGGTTTCCGCGCTGCGCCGCCCCGTGCCAATGCGGCGGACGGCCTGCGCTCGCTGCTCTACCTGGAGGAGAAGACCCGCGCGCTGCTGCAGAAGGACCCGGTACCGCCGGCCAACCTCGACATCCTCTTCGCGCCGCTGCCGGCCAGCCATTACGCCGGGGTGGAGTTCCTCGAGTTCGCCGTGGACGAGGCCCAGGGCGCGAAGCTGGCCGGCTGGCTGGAACGCCTGGGCTTCGCCCGCGCCGGGCGGCATCGCTCCAAGGATGTGAGCCTGCTGCGCCAGGGGGACATCAACATCGTGCTCAATGCCGAGCCCTATTCCTTCGCCCATGGCTACTTCGAGGCCCACGGCCCTTCGCTGTGTGCCACCGCGCTGCGGGTGGACGACAGCAGCCACGCCCTGGAGCGTGCCCGGGAGTACCGGGGCCAGCCGTTCCGTGGGCTGGTGGGGCCCAACGAGCGGGAAATCCCCGCCGTACGCGCCCCCGACGGTAGCCTGCTGTACCTGGTGGAGCAGGCTCCGGCCGGGCAGACCATCTACGACAGCGACTTCGTGCTCGACGCCCATGCCACTCAGAGCGGCGCCCTGCAGCGCATCGATCACATGGCCCTGGCGCTGCCGGCGGACGGCCTGGACAGCTGGGTGCTGTTCTACAAGAGCGTGCTGGACTTCGAGGCCGACGACGAGGTGGTGTTGCCGGACCCGTACGGCCTGGTGAAGAGCCGGGCGCTGCGCAGCCGCTGCAGCAGCATCCGCCTGCCGCTGAACATCTCGGAGAACCGCAACACCGCCATCTCCCACGCGCTTTCCAGCTACCGGGGCTCGGGTGCCCACCACATCGCCTTCGCCTGCGAGGACATCTTCGCCGAGGTGAGCCGGGCCAAGGAGGCGGGGGTGCCGCTGCTGGACATTCCGCTGAACTACTACGACGACCTGGCCGCGCGCTTCGATTTCGATGACGAATTCCTCAGCGAACTGGCCTATTACAACGTGCTCTACGACCGCGACGCCCAGGGCGGCGAGCTGTTTCACGTGTACACCGAGCCGTTCGAGGGGCGCTTCTTCTTCGAGGTCCTGCAGCGCCGCAACGGCTACGCCGGCTACGGGGCGGCCAACGTTGCGGTGCGCCTGGCGGCCATGGCCAAGGCCCGCAGCGGGGCGCCGGCGAAGGTCAGGCTCTAACCCAGGCAGCCTGGCGCCGCGTGCGCCAGGCTTCCCCCTCCGGGTTGAGCCGCCCATAATCGGCCGGTTTCCGCAGGCCGTGAGCCCACCATGACAATAACGACAGAACTGCCAGACACCCCCGCCGAGGCCCCCCGCAAAGGACGCAAGAACAACCCCGAGAAGACCCGCGAGGACATCCTCAAGGCGGCCATCGTCGAGTTCGTCCAGCAGGGGCTTTCGGGCGCCCGGGTCGACGCCATCGCCGAGCGCATGCAGACCTCCAAGCGGATGATCTACTACTACTTCGGCAGCAAGGAGCAGCTCTACCTGGAGGTGCTGGAGAAGCTCTACGGCGATATCCGTGGCACCGAGGCGCAGCTGCACCTGGCCGAACTGCCGCCCCGCGAGGCGATCCAGCGACTGGTGGAGTTCACCTTCGACCACCACGACCGCAACGTGGATTTCGTGCGCATCGTCTGCATCGAGAACATCCACTACGGGGAGTACGTGCGGCAGTCCAGGACCATCCGCACCATGAGCAGCACGATCCTCGATGCCATGGGCGAGATCATCCAGCGCGGCCAGGCCGAGGGTGCATTCCGGCCGGGCATCCAGGCGCTGGACCTGCACCTGCTGATCAGTTCGTTCTGCTTCTACCGGGTGTCCAATCGCAACACCTTCGGGCAGATCTTCGAGATCGATCTCACCGACGAGCAGGTGAAGGCGCGGCACAAGGCGATGATCTGCGAGTCGGTGCTGCGCTTCCTCGCCCAGCCCTGACGCATCTCACCGACATGAACGGGGCGGCATTGGCCGCCCCGTTTCGCTTCAGCCGTTCAGGCTGGCGAAGTGCGCCATCATGCGGTCGGCGTCGGCCGTGCGGCCGCTGAACAGCTCGAAGGCCTTCACCGCCTGGAACACCGCCATGGTGCTGCCATCCAGCGTCTGGCAGCCGATGGCGCGGGCGTCGCGCAGCAGCTCGGTCTCCAGCGGGAAGTAGACGATCTCCGCCACCCACAGGTCGGCGCGCAGCAGTTCGGCCGGCACCGGTGTACCCGGCAGCTTGGCCATGCCGATGGGAGTGGTGTTGACCAGGCCGTCGGCCTCCGCCATGGCGCTGGGCAGGTGGCTGCCCAAGGCGGCGCGGCCGGGGCCGAAATGCTGGTTGAGGCTGTCCACCAGGGCCTGGCCACGGGCAGCGTCCACCTCGAACAGGGTCAGGCGCTCGACGCCTTCGGCCAGCAGGGCATGGGCCACGGCGGAGCCGGCACCGCCTGCACCCATCTGCACCACCTGGCGGCGCTGCACACCGGGCAAACCACGGCGGAAGCCTTCGGCAAAGCCGAGGCAGTCGGTGTTGTGGCCGACGCGCTTGCCGTCCTTCAGCACCACGGTGTTCACCGCGCCGATGCCGGCGGCTTCGGGGGACAGCTCATCCAGCAGCGGGAGGATGGCCTGCTTGCAGGGGAAGGTGATGTTCAGCCCGGTGAAGCCCATCTGCTCGGCGCTGCGCAGCAGGTCGGGGAGGGCGCCGCTGTCCAGCTTGAGGGCATCGAGGTCGATCAGTCGGTAGAGGTAGCGCAGGCCCTGGGCGTCGCCCTCGTGCTCGTGCAGGGCAGGGGTGCGGGAAGCCTGGATGCCGGCGCCGATCAGGCCGGCGAGTACGGAATTGGACGGGTTGGACATGGCATTCACTTGTTGTTGAGCAGTTGGCCGAAATGCTGGAGTGCCAGGCTGTAGCCCTGGCTGCCGAGACCGCAGATGACACCCACGGCAATGGCGGAAACGAAGGAGTGGTGACGAAAGGCTTCGCGCTTGTGCACGTTGGACAGGTGCACCTCGATGACCGGCAGCTCGACCGCCGCCAGGGCGTCGCGGATGGCCACCGAGGTGTGGGTCCAGGCTGCCGGGTTGATCAAGATGCCGGCGCAGCGGCCACGGGCTTCGTGGATCCACTCGATCAGCTGGCCTTCGTGGTTGGTCTGCCGGAAGTCCACCGTCAGGCCCAGCCCGGCAGCGGTGCGGGCACACTGGTCGGCGATGTCGGCCAGGGTCTCGTGGCCGTAGGTGGCGGGCTCTCGGGTTCCCAGCAGGTTGAGGTTGGGGCCGTTGAGCACCAGGACGATCGGGGGCATCTCATTCTCCAGGTCATTCACGGCGGGGTGGTCTCCACCGTGTGCGAGGAAAATGTACTAACTGGTTAATTCGGTCAATCTGCACCGCACCGGTGCAGGGATGCACCGGGATTTAGTGTTCGATTATCGGCTGTCAGCAGCCGAGCTGACGGCACGTGCTCTAGGCGGTATTGCGACGGGAACACGGCGTAGTCGCGCAGGCCGGCGAGAAATCCGGCCCCTTCGGCGTGTTGGTCGAGGACGATGGGGATCATCAGTCGATCCGGGTCCAGGTCTGGCCGTCGAAGGCCAGGATGTCCTTGGCCGAAATACTCCAGAGCACGCCGTCGGCGGCGCTCAGGTGGAAACAACTGGCCGATTGCTCATCGCCGAAGTCGACCAGGGTCAACTGGTCGTTCACCAGCTTGTAGACGCCCAGATTACTGGAGGCATACAGCTCGCCGTCGAACCAGGCGAGGCTCCAGAGATCTTCTTCGACAGCATCCTGTTCGAGCACTTCCCAGTTGGCATTGCGGCCGCGCAGCAATGTCCCGCCTTGGCCGGCAATGTAGACGTTGTCATCTTCAGCGCAGCAGATTGCCGTGAGGATCAGGTTGGTAGGGCTGTCACGCTGCACCCATTTCTTGCCCCCGAACTCCCAGATCTCACCATTCCAGCCTGCGGCATAGATTTCCTTGCTGGAGAAGCCAGCAATCGCTTCGAAACCCACGACTTCCTCGCTTTCGGCGGGAGGGCGGGCTCCGGCGTCCATGGCGCGCCAGTCATTCTCGTCGTGGCGCTTGTAGACCTTCCGATTCATGCCGCACGCGTAGGCGATGCCATCCACCGTGCAAACGCCACGGACATCGCCCCGTCCTTCGATGCCGTCCTCGCCATCGGGTAGCTGTTCTTCGTGGGTGTCCCCCGACCCCAGCATCAGTACCTGGCCGCGAGACCCCAGGAACAGCGCCTGCTCCAGCGGCTCTTGCACCACGATGGCGCTCACCACGTCCCAGGGCAGCGCGTCATCGTCGTCTCCAACCCGCCAGGTACCCGCATCCCATTCGGTCACGTAGCTATGGGTAATCCGGTTGTTGCGCATCTCATCAGATACCGAGGCGACATAGGCGAGGTCGTTGTAGCGCACCACGCCTGTCACATAGGAGAAGAGATGGGTCCATTGCTTTGCCAAGCTGGTCTCCATGCACTGAATCAACAGCTGCTGTCTCGGCTGCCTTTATCGCGGTGCGATCGTTCATGCCGCACTGGTTCTAGTGGTAGTGATCCAACTGCGCCTCGATGCGCTACTTGGAGCACTTGGACTTCGGGAACACCTTGGCCATCGCCTGGATGGACTGGGTTTTGGCCGTCTTGTAGGCGGTGAACGTGTTGCCTTTGCTGTCCGTGAGTTGGCCATTGCGCGCCCGGACGCGATGGCACTCTTTCGGCGTGTTGGTCGAGGACGATGGGGAGGGTGTTCATCGTCCTTCGGTCCGTACACCCTAGGCGTAAGCCACAGCGCTATCAGCCAATTTTCAGGATCCGCTTCCAGGTGGAGCCGTTGAATTCCATGACGTCCTTCGGGCCGATGGACCACATGATTCCGTCCGCTGCGCTCAGGTGGTAGCAGCTGCTCGGAACGTCATCGCCGAAATTGACAGCCTTCAGCTTGCCGTCCACCAGGCGGTAGACGAAGTGGGTGGACGACACGTAGACCTCGCCGTTGAAGATTTCCATGCCCCAGAGGTCTTCGGTGGTGCTGCCGTGCTCGATCACTTCCCACTGGTCGCCTCGGCCGCGCAGCAGGGTGCCGAGCTGGCCGCAGGCGTAGACGAAGCCGTCCGGCGCGCAGCGCACTTTGTACAGCGCCAGGTTGGTGGGGCTGGTCAGCTGGGTGAAGGTAGCGCCGTCGTATGTCCAGATCTCGCCTTCCCAGCCGACGGTATAGATTTCCTGTTCGTCGAAGCCGTCGATGGATTCGAAACTGGTGTCGGTGATGTCCACGTCGCCGACCTGGGCGGACTGGTCAATGCACTTCCACTGGCTTTCATCGGTGCGGACATAGGCCTGTCGGCAGGTACCGACCGCGTAGGCGCGGCCTTTTGCGACGGCGCGGATCTCCCGCAGTGGGCCGCGCTTCTTCGGGTCTACGCCGCAGCTGCCGATGGGCGATTCTTCTTTTACCGAACCACCTCCGCTGGTACGGACCGAGCCATCGGTACCCAGCACCAGGTAACGCTCGGCGGGTGTGTGGCAGACAGTTCCGGAACATGCCAGCCAGTCGACGACGCCTGCGCCCCAGGTTCCACGATCCAGAGTGCACAGCAGGGAGCCGGTATGCCCTTCAGTCATAGCCTGGTCATGTGTTGTCACTAGGTAGGCAAGGTCGGAATAGCGGACGGTACCCGAGGTGATGCTGTAGCCCTGGAGTGCTGCTTTGGTATCCATTTGGGTTTCCGGTACTGGCGAGCGGTAATCCGGCTGCGGGCCGCCGGCCATGGTCAGGTTGGTCTTGTCAGCAGCCCAGCAACTGACGCTGCCGCAGGGCAGGGGCGCTGGTGGGGAAGACGGGGCGGGTCGGTACGAAGCGTGCCAGGGCGTTGGCGGCTGCCACGCGCTGGCGCTGGTAGCCGCTCTGCAGCACCGCCAGGCAGCGTGCTTCGCTGAGAGGTTCGCCCAGCAGGTAGGCCGTGCCGTTTGCGAAGCGTGGGCGGTTGGCCTGCCACCAGGCCTCGACGCGCGCCGGATCGGGCCAGGGGAGGTCGGTGTCCGGGTCCATGTCCACGTTCGGGTCTTCAGGATCATCGGTGGGGCCGGCGTCATAGTCGGGGACCTGGCGCCGCTCCAGGTCCAGATCGGCGAGGTCCGCCCCGGTGATCAGGGTGAAGGCTTCGCCGGCCGCCCGGGCAAGGGGCAGTTCGTGCATGCGCTGGATCAGCCAGGGCACCGCCACTGGGTCACCGAAGGGCCCGGTGGCCTGGATCACCAGGCGGTGGTGACGGGCATCGCCCATCAATGCGCGCAACCACTGGATGCTGGCCTCCCGGGGCTGCCAGCACAGCAGCACGCCCAACGCCCGCAGGCGGAACGGGCCGGGGTGCTCTGCCAGCAGGCGCAGCGGGCCGAGGGCTTCCTCGTCGCCCATCTGCACCGTGGCCCAGTTGGCCCAGAAACGCACCGCCATGTCGTCGTGCAGGCGGTGGGCACGGATGGCGGGCATCAGGTCCCGCCGCCGCAGTTCACCGGCCGTACGCGCCGCGCGCGCCAGCACGCCCGGGTCGCTGTGGGCGAGGCCGGCCAGCAAGGCCGGGCCGGGATCGCGCCGATGCATGCCGCAGGCCGCCAGGCCCATGCGCCGGAACAGCGGCTCGGGCGAGGCCAGGAGGCGCTCGATCCAGGGTTCGACGGTCGCCCACTCCAGCCATCCCAGTGCCGAAGTGAAGCCACGCTCGCCGTCCGGCGCCTTGCGCAGGTGCTCGGCGAGGCTCGACAGCGCCGGGCCGTTGCCGGCCATGAAGGCCAGTGCCGTGGCGGCGAACACTTCGCCGGTGGCGTGGGGCGACAGCGCCTTGAGCAGCAGGTCGAGCCCCTTGAGCCCGGCGATCAGCAACCCGTCCAGGTGTGCTTCGATGCGACTGTCGAGGGTGCGCAGGTGCTTGAGGTCGTAATGTGGCGCACGCACAGCGTAGTCGCGCAGGCCGGCGAGGAAGTCGGCTTCTTCGGCGTGTTGGTCGAGGACGTTAGCAACTTGCAAGGATCAGGACCTCCATATCCATCAGGCATTGTCCGGATGGATAATCTCCTGCCATTTCTGCCCGTCGAATACGACAATGTCGTCTTCGCCAAACGACCATAAAAGGCCGTCTTTTACATGCAGTTTATGGGTGGAGACGGAGCGGCCAATGCCGATATCTATGGGCACAATCTTGTCATTCTCGACCTTCGCCAGTTGGTTGTTACCGGCCAAGTAGATGGTATCGCCATAGACTTCGATGTCATACCAGTTGCCATTCAATCCATTATCGTCAACTACCTCCCAAAGGTTGAAGGCACCACGCAAGACCACCCCCTTGTGCCCGCAAACAACAACCTGGCCATTCTCCAGGCAACGCACACCCGTCAGGTGTGCTGTAGTCGGGCTGTCGTCCTTGTGCCAGCGGCGTCCATCGTGGAAGTAGATTTCTCCGCCCCAGCCCACGGCGTAGACCTGATCTTCCGAGATTCCGGCAATGTCCATGAATCCTTTTGCTGTCTCGCGGGTAAGGATGTCCGTGGCGATGGATATCCAGTCGTCACCCACCCGCTTGTAGACCTGTCGCCCGTATCCGCATACGTAGAGTTGCCCCGCGATGTTCCGGATCACCTCTACATACCCGTAAGGTTCGGCCACATTGAGGCCTGCTCCAGGTATCTGCTCATCCACTTTTCCGCTGGCTGTCAGTTCAGTGGTTTCGCCATTTTTTCCTAGCAGCCACCATGCTCTGTAGCCTCTCGACGCATCAGTAAGGCTGGTTAGCGACTTGCCTTGGTACTCCAGATCTGATGCACCCCAGTTGCCGTCGATGTAGGTGAAGAAGCGAGTGAACTCGGCTCGTTTGTCGAGCCCGTGTGGAAAGCCAAGCACCCCGATCACCCCATTTCGCGGGGAAAATCCATTGAGGAAGCTGACGGGGACCTTAGAAGATGACATTGGAGCTCCTTAAAAGAATCAGAACATGCCTGCGGGGGCACTTACAGCTCCCTGAGGAACGAAACCTGGTGGTGTACGATTGCCCGATGAGTCAGCGCGTAGCATGAGTTTGTCCGATTTGCCCTTGCCTACATCGAGTCCCATTTTCTTATGGGCTGCTTCACTCTGGGCCTTCATGCATTCTTTGTCGCACTTCTGCTTCACCTTGGAAACCGCGTCGCAGCCTGCGTCGTTGGCTTGCTCGAAGCTCCATGACCCGGCTGTCTTCTTGATGACCTCTTCGCCCTTCTTCATTTTCGGTTTGCCGGTGGGCGTGAACTGCTTTTCGCTTTTCATGAACTTGTCTTCGGCGACATCGACGATAGCGTGCACCTGGCCGTGTTCTTTGAGTTTGCCGTCAGCGCTGTCGCTTTTGGTTGCACCTTCAAGACATATGCAGGGCGCCTTTGTGTCGTCGTAGCTGTCTGTACCGGGGTAACGATCCCCAGAGCCGCTCTTGCGCTCGCCAGAGGGCAGGAAGCAGTGGGCGGGAACCACATGGTGCGGAGTCTTTCCAGCGCAGCACCCGTGGTCGAATGGCACTAGGCTGCAGTCGAACTGATCCTTACAGTCCTTGTCCTCACACATGTCGTTGAGCGCGCCAGTCTTGTTGTAGAACTCACCTTTGCCAGCATCGGCTTTCAGAAGGGCATTCCAGTCCACCTGACTGTTGTCGCTGACGGCGGCCGCTTGCGTGGCACCCGGTTTTCGGTGGTCTTTACGCTTCTGCTGATGGGTATTGTTCTTGGCGTGCTTTTCCATGCAGTCCTGAGTCTTCTTCGACTCTGCCTTGCATTGCTCGGATGCACTGGCCAACGCCATCTCGTCCATGTACATCCAAGGTGGGGTATTGGGGCCTTGGGATGCATGGTTGTGGGTCATGAGATCCATGTGACGAACCACATTCTCGCCTTCGAATTTCACATCCATGGACCAAGCGGTGAAGTAGACCTTGCCCTTGATCTTGCTGGTAATAATGCCTTTCTTGGGCGCGCAGCCAGCCTCATCCCCTGTGCTCGTCTTGAAGTAGCTTTTATCTTTGAGCATGACCTCCTTGCCGGTGATCTTGACGGTCCTGCTGCCGTTACTTGTGTCACTGGCCATCCCCGTATTCGGATAGGGGATAGGCACGCCCGTGGGGGTGGGAGGGGCCTGCGGTGGTGTAAAGCAAACGTCCGGGAAGGCCGCGATCGATTTTCCGTTTGCGGACTTGCAGGACACCTCCATTCCGTTGGCGAAAACCTGGTTGGCCATCAGTTCACCCTTACAGTCTGATAGCTGAGCAACATCGCTGCGCGTTCACCCGCATCGTTGCCCAGGTGGCAGAAAATATTTGCTCCTTCACCGTACCCCTTCCTGCAGGCCGCCAACGCGACCACGAGCATTGCAGGGCCGATTGCCGCACCACATTCGCCGATACAGTCTGCAGGGTGGTAGAGGTGAAAATGCTCTTTGCGAACACGCAATACACGGCTGAGAGCCAGGGCTGCTTCTTTGAAGTAATACTGTTCACCTGAAAGGTCAGTCAGCCGGTAGTCCATGGCTTCCAAGCCACAGTTCGCCTCGACAAGGGCGTTGCGAATTGCCTGAGTGAGTCCTTCTGCCCGATGAGCAACGTCCTCAGCGGTGACCGTGGCTTCCTCGACACCGAATCCCAATCCAATGCAACCCAACTGGGGGGCTGGGCTTTGAGTCGGTGCCGAGAGCAGGACGGCAGCAGCGCCTTCGCCTGGGATGAAACCATTCGAGTTGCGGCTTGTGAGCAGTCGTTCCTGGCTGTCGAGAAAGGCAAGGGTTTCGCCGTTGAGAAAGGAGTCGACACCGGCGATCAGCACATGCTGGTGACCAGCTTGGTAAATCAGCTTCCTTGCGTTGAGTAAGGCTATTGCTCCGCTGACTCTTCCTCTGGGGATTACGGCAGATGATGTGTGGAAACGAACGTTCAGTTCTCGTTCGATATCCTTGATGAGGGACTCGTCTAGATTGGCGAGTCGGCCTGGCCGTTCCTTTTCCGCGACGCCTAGTAGCAGAGGTACCAAGGACGCATCTTTAACGGGGCTGTTGGACAATGCTTCGAGGATGGCGGCTGCCGCCATCTTCACCAGTTTGGTGCGCCCTCGCCAGGGCTGTTCGTGTTGAACCTCCGCCACCATTTGCCATTCGCCGCCACTATCAAGAAAGCGGCTTTCCTGAAAGTTGTCTATCGCACAGCGTATGGCCGCACAACTGGATGGCGCGTTATGGCCTACGGCACTAATCATGCCGGAGCTGATGATGCAGACCGCCTGGCTCATTCGCTTTCCTTGGTTAGCCGAGAATCTACCAGCCGATCCAGGGATGGATAGTAAGTCTTGCCCAGCTCACGGGCACGCCACCAGGCGGAGGACTTAGTGCCCAACAGCACACTGTTGATCTCGAACATATTTTTTTTCAGTACGCGGCTCGCGCGCCAGGTGATCTCCACCTTGCCGGCGTCGGTGTCCACCACCAGCGTGTCGATCACCGCCTGCACCGTCTCGTGGCCGCCCTTCTTCAAAAAGAACGTCACCGGCACCTGCATCTTCGGCACCTTGAAGCCGGCGCGTTCCTGTTGGGTGAGGTTGAGCAGCAGCACGTCCTCGCCACCCTGCAGGTACTCGGTCTGCTGGTCCGGCGGGGCGGCCTGGTAGTAGCGGGTGTCGAAGTCCGGCGGCAGGAAGGGGAAGTGGTCCGCCAGCCAGGCGTCGTCATAGGTGCCGGCGTGGCCGATGCGCGGCGGCCAGTGGCGGCCGATGGGGCCGAGGGCCATGGGGGTGAAGTCGCCGTAGGGGCTGTCGATGGGGTGGCCGAGGGCTTCGGTGTTGGGCATGGGCATGCCGACGATGTCGGCGGTGCTGGCGCTCCTCGGGTACCAGCCGCGGCCGGCCGGGTTGGCCAGGTAACTGTCGGCGAAGTCGGGGCGGTCGGCCATGGCGTGGCTGCCGCCGAACGCGTGGGCGTAGCCGATGTCCTGCTCGATGAAGGGCTGCGGGGCTCCCGGGGCCGCACCGAGGGCGCCGGGCACCCACTGGCGGGGGCCGAGCACGCTGAAGGCCTTGCTGACCCGGCCGACGCGGATGCCGGCGGTGATCTGCGTGGTGGGGCGCCCGTTGGGTGCATGGGCCTTGCCCATCACCAGCACGTCGCAGAAGGGTTTGACCGGGGCGAAGTCCATCTCCTGGCGGGGTGCCGAGAGGCCGGGTTCGCCGACGTATTCGTCGGCCATCAGCAGCGGGCGCTGGACCTCCGCCAGGCTCGCCTCGCGGCCGTCCAGGGGCAGGTCGAAGGTGCCCTTGGCGACCACCACCAGGGATTCCCGGCCATCCGGGGCCAGGCCCTGGGTATAGGCAGCCATCAGGCGTGTGGCGTTGAGCAATTCCATGGGCGCGGCTCTGTCAGTTGATCTGCACCGAACCGCCCTTGATGCGGTTGACGCCCGAGGAGCGGCTGGAGAGGTAGGCGCCCTTGATCAGCACCTTGCCTTCGCGGGTCAGGGTGATGCTGGCCTTGCCGCAGCGCAGGACGATCTCGCGCTCGGCGGAGAACTCCAGGCGTTCGCCGTCGATGTGGGCCACCGCCGGCGCCTGGCGGACTTCCGGCAGACGCTGGATGCGGCCGATGACCAGCGGGCGGGACGGGTCGCCGCCGACGAACATCAGCGCCACCTGGGTGCCGATGTCTTCGCGGGCGAGCACGGTGGTGGTGGTCGCGGCGATGCCGGTTTCCGATGGGCAGCCGGGGAAGGCCACCACGGGGCTGGACGCTTCGGGGACATCGAGGAGGACGCCGATCACCACGCCGTCGAGGCGGGTGGCGGCCGGGGTGTGGGTGTGGACTGTCATGTGCTACTCCCTGGCCGCAGGGCCTAGTTCTGCAGGATCTTCTGGCCTTTCACCACGACGTTCTTGCTGGCCTTGACGTTGATCGCACCGGAGCCGTCGATGGTGATGTTCTTGCCGCTGATGACGATGGTGCCGTCCTTCTTCATGATGAGGCTGGCGGAGCCGGTGACCAGGGTGATGGAGTCGCCGGCGTTCAGCGAGAAGTGCTTGCCCACGTCCAGGCTGTCGCTCTGGCCCACGCTGGTGCTGCGGTTCTGGCCGACGCTGCGGGACTCGTTCTTGCCGATGCTGGTGGTCTGGTTGGCACCGATGTCCACGCTCTCGTTGCTGCCCACGCTTTCGGTGCGGTTGCTGCCGATGGTGATGTTCTCGTTGCTGCCGACCTGCTCGGTGCGGTTGGCACCGATGGTGATGCGCTCGTCGGCGCCGACGCTCTCGGTGCGGTTGCTGCCGATGGTGATGTTCTCGTTGCTGCCGACCTGCTCGGTGCGGTTGGCGCCGATGGTGATGCTTTCGTTGCTGCCGACCTTCTCGGTGCGGTTGACGCCGATGGTGATGGTCTCGTTGTTGCCGACCTGCTCGGTGCGGTCGACACCGATGGTGATGGTCTCGTTGTTGTCCACTGTCTCAGTGCGGTCGTGCTTCACGTGCACCGTTTCGTCGTGGTCGATGGTCTTGGTGCGGTCGTGGCCGACCCAATGGGTCTCGTCGTTCTCGACCTCGATGTCCTGGTTCTTCTCCGCGTGGATGAAGAGCTGCTCCTCGCCCTTCTTGTCCTCCATGCGGATCTCGTTGAAGTTGGCCGGCGTGCCGCCCTTGCTGGAACGACTCTTGACCCCGCTCTGGGTGGCGTTGGCGGGCAAGTCGTAGGGCACGGTCTGCTCGGCGTTGTACACGCGGCCGGTGATGATCGGGCGGTCCGGGTCGCCTTCGAGGAAGCTGACGATCACCTCCTGGCCGATGCGCGGGATCTGGATGTGACCCCAGTTCTTGCCGGCCCAGGCCTGGGACACGCGGATCCAGCAGGAGCTGTTCTCGTTGGACTGGTCGTGCCGGTCCCAATAGAAGTGCACCTTCACCCGGCCGTACTGGTCGGTCCAGATCTCCTCGCCCTTGGGCCCGACCACCATGGCCGTCTGCGGCCCCTGGACGATGGGCTTGATGGTGGTCGGCATCGGCCGGAAGGCCTGCCCGGCGTCGATGCATTCCAGGTCGCTTTCGTACTGCAGGCCGCCACCGGAGCCGGTCTCGTAGGCCTCCTGGCTGACCGCGTAGCGGGCACCGATGATCAGGTACTCGCGGTTCTGGTCGTCCCGGGGGTAGCCGGTCATCTTGAACAGGTGGCCGGCTCCCAGACCGCGCGCGTTGGTGCGCAGCTGCACGCGCTCGTACTGGGTCTGGATGGCCTCGATGCGGTTGCGTGCGTACTGCTCGCCATCGCTGGTCTGCACGTATTCGCCGGGGTAGTCGTAGAGCGGATGGTCGGCGTTGCTGTGGCTGCGGCTGACGCTGGAGCGCACCTCCAGGCGTGCGCTGGGACGCTTGAAGTCGTAGTCGTTGAGGGCCAGGGAGCCGGGCTGCACTTCCTGCGCCAGGTGCCAGTCGTAGACGTGGTCACGCTCGCGCATCTGGTCTTCGAGGGGGTAGAAGGGCACCGACGCGTAGCCGGGGGCCGGGCTGTGGGCTCCATAGGCATCCGAGAGCACCAGTACATGGCGCGATTGCTCGTGGCGGAAGTAGTAGTAAATGCCTTCCTGCTCCATGAGCCGGCTGACGAACTCGAAGCTGGTCTCGCGGTACTGAACGCAGTATTCCCACTCGTGGTAGCTGCGGGTGAGGGCGTCTTCGAAGTCGGAGAAACCGAGGTCGCGGAACACCTGCTTGATGATGTCCGGCACCGTCTTGTTCTGGAAGATGCGGCAGTCGGAGGTGCGTGACAGCAGCCACAGCCAGGGCCGCAGGGTGACGCGGTAGCCGGCGAACTGGCCGGTACCGGAAGACTGGCTGCAGCGTGCGGCGATGCCGTGGAAGTAGCGCTTGCCACCGTCGGGCAGCTCCACCGAGAGCCCCATGGGCTTGCCCAGCAACGCGTCGAGCTTGATGGCGGGGTTTTCTGAAACCAGACTCAGTTCGTAGTCGAACAGGCGACCCAGCTGTTCGTGGCCGTCCAGCCGTTCCAGCACCAGGACGTTGGCGCCCAGGGGGCTGCTGACTTTCGCCATGCGGGTCGATTGAGTGATTTGCATCGCCTTCCTTGCCTCGTATGCCACCGCCGGGGCGTGGTTCCGCGTCAGCGGCCCGTCGCCAGGAAATCGACTTGCCCGGCGAGCCGGGAGGGCGGGAAAACCCTGGGTCGAAGTTGTAGCAGACGAGGCCGTTGCCGAGCGCTTTTTCCGATATCCGCGAATCCTTGCGTAACCCCGACCGCACGGCGGCGGGCAGGGCCGGCGAACTTTTTAGAACAGTCCCCGGAGGCTGTCCATCGGTTGCCGTCAAGGCTGCGTGGCGTGTCTCAGTTCCGGCACGGCAGGTTTCAGGCTGCTAACCTCCGCGCCCTTCACAGAGGAGCCCAAGGAATGAATACCCCACTGGAAACCGCCATTGCCCTGGCTTGCCGTGTCCATGCCGGTCAACGGGACAAGGCCGGTCGGGCCTATGTGCTGCACCCCCTGCGGTTGATGCTGCGCTTCGAGGATCCCGAGGCGCAGATGGCAGCCGTACTGCACGACGTGGTCGAGGATGGCGACGTCAAACTCGAGGACCTGCGCATCCTCGGCATCCCCGAGTCCGTGGTGCAGGCCGTCGACTGCCTCAGTCGACGTGAAGGCGAGACCTACGAAGCCTTCATCGAACGCATCCGGCCCAACGCCCTGGCCCGGCGGGTCAAGCGCGAGGACATCCGCGACAACCTCGATGTCACCCGCCTGCCCGAACTGGGTGAAGCCGACCTGGCCCGCGTCGCCCGCTACCACCGCGCCCTGGTCGCACTGGAGCGCCCCGAGTGAGTTGGCGTGACGTAGTGTTCAGCCCCCGGCACCGGTTCGCCCTGGGGGTCGAAGAAGGTGGTGACCGTTACTACCTGTCCATCCCGGTGAGCAATGGCCTGGTCGATTACGAAGAGCGCTACGCCATCACCCGCGAATCCTTCGAGCGCTACCGCCGCGACCTGGAAAGCGCGCTGCCCATGGTCCGCGCCTGCCGCGCCCGTACCCTGGATCATCTGCTGCTGGAGCCCGCGGGCACGCCTCGCGGCGAGCCGACGTGAGCGTGCTGGAGCCCCTGGATCACGCCCTGGTCCTGGTGCGCGAGCGCAAGCAGCGACTGCCGGGTTTCGCCCCCTACGCCCAGGCTGAAGCGGAGCTGGTGTACCTGCGCCGCGCAGTGCAGGACCCGACGCTGGATCGCACCCCGCTGCACCAGGGCAGCCTGGGCGCACTGGCGGTCAAGGAGTTCGAGGAGACCGATCCCGAGCTGGCCCGTGCGCTGAAGGACGCCCATTGGATCGCTGCCCAGCTGGCGCGTGGCGTGAAGGTACAATGGCCGTGAGCCAGCCGGACCTGCTGAGCCAGGCGCTGGCCCGCGACGCCCTGGGTGCCTTCCTGCTGGGCGAGCCGCCGTATTTCCACGAGGCACGTGCCGAGCATGAGGAGCCTCAGAACTTCGGTGCCGCGTTCGAGGCGCTGCTGCTGCCGTACTGGCGCGAGACCGCTGACCCGGAACTGGGGGCGCGCCTGACGCATGCCTGCCTGGCGCTGCTCGCTGGGCATCCCGATCACAACCGCGCGATCTATTGCATACACGCCTGGATCTGGGAGTACCGCTATGCCCAGGTGGGGAAGGGCATTCCGCTGTTCGACTGGAGGCTGGAGCCCGTCGTCGTGATGCTCAAGGCGTGCATCGAGCGGGCACGCACGTCTCTGGTGGCTGATACCCGCTGGGCCGGCGCCTCCTGGAACGGCGCTGACGGGATTTGGGGAGCGCTGCTGCGTGCCTCGCTGCACCTGCGAGACCGTCTGGGCGGGCCGGACCTGGTGCCTAGCGAATCGGAATGAACGCGGCGCGGCCAATCAGGCCTTGATCGCCACCGCCTTCCAGCTGGCCGTGCGCTTCTTGCCGGCCCAGTCCGCCAGCTTCTCTGGCGTAAGCCGCCCGGCGCGGGGATAGCCCATGGGCACCAGCAGCAACAGCGTCACCTCGCCTTCGGTCGCGCCCTCGGTGGCGGGCGGAAAGCGGTAGTCCACCGCCACCATGGCATCGACACCCTCCGGCCAGGGCAGGTCGTGGAAGCGCTCATCCCCGCGTTCGGCCAGCCAACCCTCGTGGATCGCCCCGCCTTCGAGGCGTGCCTGCGCTGCGCGCCAGAGCAGCTGGGCGGGGAAGGCGCAAGGCAGGTCGGAGGTGATGGCTGCCTGGTTCAACGGCCAGTCGTAGGGCAGGGCGATCATCAGCTCGATGCGCGGCTGGGAGAGGTGTACCCCCAGGGTGAACAGCAGCTTGTGGGCCCGGCCGTTGCCGACCAGTGCCGTCCGCAGGTCGATATCCTGCCCGCACAGCCTCTGGCTGGGGCAGGGCGTGAGGACGAAGCCGACCCGCTCGAAGATGTGCTCGAAGATCCCGCTGCCACGTACCCGCGTGTAGTCCATCTGTTCTTGCGCGCAGTGCCCGCCCTGTTCAGCCAGCCACTCCGCCAGCGCCGCATGACCCCAGATCAGCGCCGTATCGCGAGCGGTCTGGTTGAAGCGCAGGTGCAGGCGGTCGAGGTCGGCACCGTGCTGCACCAGCAGCTCAGCCACCTCACTGTGGCCGCCCACGGCCGCGGCGATGAGCGGCGTGAGGATGCCCCTGCAATCGCCATCCACCGCCGCGCCGTTGTCCAGCAACCAGCGCACCGTCGCGAGGTGGCCCGCGCCCGCCGCATCGACCAGCGGCGTGCCGTGGCTGCCATCGAGAACCCCCGTGTCGAGCCCCTTCTTCACCAGGTAGTCGACGATCTCCAGGCAGCCATGGCGAGCCGCCAGGTGCAGCAGCGTCCCCTGGCTGGCCAGGCCGAAGAGGGGCACGGCCAGCCACTGTGGATGAGCCTCCAGGGCGGCGCGCACGGCCTTCAGGTCGGCCTCTTCGACGTGCGTGTAGAGCGCGGCGAGGGCAGGGGCGTTGTCGTCGTAGAAGGTGCTTGGAGCGGTCGTCATGGGGTGTTTGTCCGAAAGCGGGTGGGGCGTTCTGCGGCAAAGGTAGAGCTGCACGCCGTGAGGTGTCCTTGAAGGTGATCCCGTTTCCACCGCTCCAGGCCAAGAAGCGAGACCAAGCGCAAGCCCTGAGCATCGCGTGGGGGGTTGTCCTTGATTGTTGGGCCCGGTTGCCTGAAGATTTTCGCCCGCCGGGCGTAGGATGATGTGCCGTGGTCAATAAGGCAGTTCCTACGCAGAGCCCATCACCTAGGGAAGGCCTTCAGTACAGTGACTCTCTACCGACTCAATGAGGCGGACCTGGACGTCCCCGATGCCTGGCAGGACCAGAGCATCAACATCTTCAAGCTGCCCGCCACCGGCAGCGCCAAGGAAGCCAGCTTCGTCATCAGCCGCGACCCCAGCCAGGGCGACATGCCCTTCGCCGACTACATCGCCCAGCAGCTCGCCAATGCGCGCCAGCAGTTGCCCGGGTTCACCCTGGTCAAGCAGTGGGACATCAACCTGAACGGTGCCCCTGCGGTGCTGCTGGACTACACCTGGCAGCGCGATGGCCGGGTGCTGATGCTTCGCCAGGTGTTCATCGAGCGCAAGCCGGCGGTGCTGATCACCACGCTGACCACCACGCCCCAGGACCTGCCGTTCCACGAGCCGGCCTGGAAGCAGGCGATGCAGACCCTCAAGCCGCTGCCTCCGGCAGCCTGACCGGGGCCGCCGACGGCCCGAGCAAGGAAGTGAAGTACCTCGATGGATGCGCAGGCAGCAGCACGGCTAGGGGATGAGATCGCCCACGGTTTCGGCCTGGCGGCCATGGTCGCCGGGGCGGTGGCGGGGGCGTTGATCGGTGCGGCGGTGATCGCCGCGACGGCCGCCACAGGCGGTGTCGCATTGGCGGTGATGGCCGGCTCCATCGCTGCCGGTGGCCTGTCCATGTTCCAGGTGGTCAAGGGACTCAGCACCATCTTCAACCTGCCGGAGCCGACCACCGGGGTGCTCATACGTGGCAGCCCCAACGTCTTCGTCAACGCCCGCAACGCGATGCGCGCCGGCGAGGATGCCGCGTCCTCCTGCAGCGGCCTGCCATGCAGCCACCCCTACTGGCCGTTCGAAGTGGTCATCGCCGAAGGCAGCGCCACGGTCTACATCAACGGCAAGCCGGCGGCCCGGCTGACCAGCAAGATGAGCTGCGGTGCGCACATCAAGACCGGCAGCGAGAACACCTTCATCGGCGGCCCGACGGAGCGCGTGGCCTTCGTGCTGGACATCGAAGGCTGGGTGCACAGCGGCCTGGAGATCCTCGGCCTGGCAGCCCTGGGCGTCGGTCTGGTGGTGGCGGCCATGGCGGGGCTCGCCGTGCTGGCGACGACCGTTGTGATTGGTGGCGCCATGTTTGCCGGCATGGAGCTACTGGGCCAATTGGGGGATCGGCTGGGCCCCGGCTACCGCGACCTGCTGCAGGGTGTTGCGGGTCTGGCGCTGCTGGGCATGGGGCCGAAAATGGCCAAGTTGGGAGCCCCGAAGACGCCGAAAACCTTCGAGGAGGTCTACGCCAAGGCGCCTGCGGCAAAAGCCGAGATCGATGCCGTTGCCGACGCCCTCGCAGCCAAGCATCAGGGAACGGTAGCCAAGGCGCCTATCAAGTCGCGTGAGCGTGCGTTGCAGAAAATTGAGGGTGAGTATGAAGGTGATGCCACCAGAATCAAGGATCTGGCGCGGAACACGGTGATAGTTCCAGAGGAAAAGATCGCGACGGTTGCGGCCGAACTGAAGGAGATGGGTGCCAAGGTCAGGGTCATCGACGGCGCCGAAGACCCACTGGGCTATAGCGGTATCAACGCGACGATGAAAACCAAGGCAGGTATCACAGCTGAGATTCAGGTGAACTCGCCCGAAATGATCTACGCGAAAGAGTCCGAACCGCTGGCGCGGCAGCTGCTGGGGGACGACGTCTACAACGCTGTGGCTGAAAAAGCCGGTGTCCCGGGTGGCAAAGGCCACAAATATTACGAAGACTGGCGGGTGCTGGGCAGCGATAGCCCAGAAGCCCAGGCAATCGCAGAACAGAGTCGTGCTTATTACGAAGCCGTGAGGAACAGCATTGGGAATTGAGAAGGGGAAAGCCTTTCAACAGCGGGATATCTACATCGACTATGACTTCGAGGATGTCATGTTTCGTTGGGACCATCGCCAGGGCCAGGTATTCGTGAAGTTCTATGGTCAATCGGAGAGCGTCGAGCCTGTACCTCAGGACAGCCGCCTCTACAACGAAGCACTCCGTTTCGGTGAGGAGATCACCCGGGAAGCCTACGAAGCCGGCAAGCCACGCGAGTAGCTGAACAGGTTGAAGCAGCTCGCCATTTTCTAGTGGCTGCAAGCTGGTTAAAAAAGGGCCGTCCCTGGCCCATTAACCGGTTAGCGCAGCCTAGGCCGCACGTTTGTCGAGCGCCTGGGCGATGTATTCCGCCTGGCGGATCGCCAGGCTGACGATGGTCAGCGTGGGGTTCTCCGCCGCGCTGGTGGTGAACAGGCTGCCATCGGAGATGAACAGGTTGGGCACCTCGTGGCTCTGGCCGTAGCCGTTGCAGACGCCGTCCGCCGCCTTCTCGCTCATGCGGCAGGTGCCCAGGTTGTGGGTGGAGGGGTAGGGCGGGACGCGGTGGGTCTTCAGCGCGCCGACTGCCTCGTAGAGGGCCTGGCCCTGGCGGTAGCCGTGCTCGCGCATGGCGATGTCGTTGGGGTGGTCGTCGTAATGCACGTTCGCCACGGGGATGCCGAAGCGGTCCTTCACCGTATCGCTGAGGGTCACGCGGTTGCTCTCCCGAGGCATGTCCTCGCCCACCAGCCACATCCCCGCCAGGTGGGTGTAGCGGTCCATCACGCGGGTGAAGTCCCGTCCCCAGGCACCCGGGTCGAAGAAGGCCGCCATGAAGGAGGGGCCGAGGGAGATCGTCTCCATCTCGTAGCCGCCGACGAAGCCCCGGTCCGGGTCGAAGCGTGATTCGTCACTGACGATGCCCGCCATGATGGTGCCGCGGTAGAAGTGCACCGGATCGGCGAATTCGGCGAAGACCGAGCCCGTGGTGTGGCGCATGTAGTGCTTGCCCACCATGCCGGAGCCATTGCCCAGCCCATGGGGAAACAGCGTGCTGCTGGAGTGCAGCAGCAGGCGTGGGGTCTCGATGGCGTTGCCGGCCACGGCGACCGCCCGCGCACGCTGCCGGTGGAGCTGCCCCTTGGCGTCGGCATAGACCACGGCGCTGGCGCGGCCACGGGCGTCATGCTCGATCAGCACCGCCTGGGATTGCGGGCGCAGGTCGAGCCGCCCGGTCGCCTCGGCCTGGGGAATCTCGGTGTACAGCGTCGACCACTTCGCGCCCATCTTGCAGCCCTGGAAGCAGAAGCCCAGCTGCATGCATTGCGCCCGGCCGTCCCGTGCCCGGCTGTTGATCGCCATGTGGCCGGTGGAGCACTGGGTGTAGCCCAGCTTGCGGGCGCCGTTGTACATCACCTGGAAGTTGTTGTTGCCCGGCAGGCCGGGCAGCCCGTGGGTGCGGGTCACCCCCATGCGCGCTTCCGCCTTCGCGTAATAGGGTTCGAGCGTTTCCAGGCTCAGCGGCCAGTCCAGCAGGTTGGCGCCGGGCAGGTTGCCGTAGGTCTGCCGGGCGCGGAACTCATGGGCCTGGAACCGCAGGCTGGCGCCGGCCCAGTGGGTGGTGGTGCCGCCGACGGTCTTGCAGATCCACGCGGGCAGGTCGGGGAAGTCCCGTGCCACCTGCCAGCTGCCGGAGGTGGTGCGCGGGTCGCTCCAGGCGAGCTGTTCGAAGGAGGGCCACTCATCGTTGATGAAGGTCGCCGGGGATTCGCGCTTGCCCGCCTCCAGCAGCACCACGGGAAGCCCCCGCCGGCACAGCTCGTTGGCCAGCGTGCCGCCGCCGGCACCGGAACCGATGATCACGATGACCGAGTCATCATTCAGGCTGAACGTCGTCATGGGAGTACCTCGTCAGGTGGCGGAGGGGCTGGCATCGGCGGGCGCAGCGGGCAGCCAGCGCAGGTCGTTGAAGCCCCGCATCAGGTAGCCGCCCTTGCCGAAGGAGGCGCCCTCGTAGCCGAAGTGGCGGTAGGCCAGCTCGTTGCTGTACAGCGCCCGTGACGCCTGGGCACGTACCTGCCTGAAGAACGCCGTGTGCTGGATGGCGCGCAGGAGCGCCTCCTGCTCGGCCTCGCTGCGCGAGGACCAGTCTCCCCCCGCATCCCGGTCGAGGGCATCGAGCCCGTCCCGCAGCAGGCCGCCCAGGGCGGGGTCCTGCCCGGCCTGCCTGTCCAGCGCCTGCACGGCGAAGGCGTAGACCGCGTCCTCCATGCCGTCGTGGGGGTAGAGGCGCTTCACCACGGCCATCAGCCTGAGCGCCAGGGCACTGTCGAGGTGGTGCAGGTCCAGGGCCCAGGTGAGTGATGGGGCGACCAGGGCGATGGGGCCGGAGGTGAACAGCAGGGTGCCGAGGAGGGCACCGCTGCTGCCCTTGAGGAAGTGGCGTCGATTGAGGGTCGCGTCGAACATGCGGATCTCCTTGTTGTTGTCGTCGGATCAGCAGGGGGACGGAGCGGGAACGGCTGGCTACTGGTAATGGCCCCCGCGCTGCAGGACTTCGATCTTGTAGCCGTCTGGGTCCTGCACGAAGAAGAAGCGGGCCAGCAGCTCGCCGTCGCGCTCGAAGGCCTTGATGGGCGCCGGCGCGTAGCCGAGGCCCTGCAGCCGCTCGAAGTGGGCCTCCAGGTCGTCCACCACGAAGGCCACATGGCCGTAGCCGCTGCCGTGGGTGTACTGCGCCTGGCCCTTGTTCCAGGTCAGCTCGATCTCGGCGCCGCTGTTGGCGTCGCGCAGGTAGACGAGGGTGAAATCCTCGAACTCCAGGCGGTGGCTTTCGGCCAGGTCGAAACCCTGCTGGTAGAACGCCAGGGAGGCGGCGAGATCACCGACCCGGATCATGGTGTGGATGAACTTGGGCATTGCGTGCTCCGTGTTGGGAAGGGAGCAGGCAGCTTGGCCGCGAAGCGGCAGGCGGGGGTAATAGGGGACTACTACAGGCCCTTCGCGCGGCTGGCTGTAGGCCGGCGCCGGAAGGCCGAAGGCGAGGCCGGGTGCGGGTTTGACGAGCAGGAAGGGCAAAGACCGGCGTGGGCGCCTTCGCGCTTGCCTACGGCTACATGGGGCTTTGCTTCGGGCCGGCGCGGCGTGTCGAGCCGGGAAAGACCGGGGCCGCCTTGCACGGCCCCGGCAGATTTCAGCTCTTGGGTGGCGGCGGGAAGAGGGCGTTGACCTTGCCGTCGATGGCGCCCTTGTCGCCTTCGCCATTGGTGGGCATGGCGCTGGCCACGCCGGAGTTCAGGTCCAGCCGGCCGCCGGTGTCGATGGCGGTGTTGCCGGCGGTGAACAGGTTGAAGGCGGTGCCGGAGATGTTGATCACGCCGTCGGCGTTGAACTCCACCACGCTCTGCCCGCACACCAGGCGGATCTGCGCACCGGCCTCGATCAGGTAGCGGGTGCTCACGCTGTCGCTCTTCGCACCGCCCACCACCAGGGTGTCGTGGCGCTTGGCGGCGCGCAGGCGGTCCTGGCCGATGCGGGCGGTCTCGTCGTTGCCGATGCTCTTGGTGCGGTTGTGGCCCACGGAGTGGGTCTCGTCGTTCTCCACGACGATGTCCTGGTTGCGCTCGGCATGGATGTAGAGCTGCTCGGCGCCCTTCTTGTCCTCCATGCGGATCTCGTTGAAGTTCGCCGGTGTGCCGCCCTTGCTGGAGCGGCTCTTGACCCCGCTCTGGGTGGCGTTGGCGGGCAGGTCGTAGGGCACGGTCTGCTCGGCGTTGTACACGCGGCCGGTGATGATCGGGCGGTCCGGGTCACCTTCGAGGAAGCTGACGATCACCTCCTGGCCGATGCGCGGGATCTGGATGTGGCCCCAGTTCTTGCCGGCCCAGGCCTGGGACACGCGGATCCAGCAGGAGCTGTTCTCGTTGGACTGGTCATGCCGGTCCCAATAGAAATGCACCTTCACCCGTCCGTACTGGTCGGTCCAGATCTCCTCGCCCTTGGGGCCGACGACCATGGCTGTCTGCGGGCCCTGGACGATGGGTTTGATGGTGGTCGGCATGGGACGGAACGGCTGGCGTGCCTCGATGCACTCCAGGCTGCTGTCGAACTGCAGCGTGCCGCCGGCCGAGCCGCTTTCGTAGGCTTCCTGGCTGACCGCGTAGCGGGCGCCGATGATCAGGTACTCGCGGTTCTGGTCGGCGCGGGGGTAGCCGGTCATCTTGAACAGGTGCCCCGAGGCCAGGCCACGGGCGTTGGTGCGCAGTTGCACGCGCTCGTACTGGGTCTGGATGGCCTCTATGCGGTTGCGCGCGTACTGCTCGCCGTCGCCGGTCTGCACGTATTCGCCGGGGTAGTCATAGAGGGGGTGCTCGGCGTTGCTGTGGCCCCGGCTGATGGTGGAGCGCACCTCCAGGCGCGCGCTGGGGCGCTGGAAGTCGTAGTCGTTGAGCGCCAGGGAGCCCGGCTGCACCTCGCGGGCCATGTGCCAGTCGTAGACGTGGTCACGTTCGCGCATCTGGTCTTCGAGGGGGTAGTAGGGCACCGAGCCATAGCCGGGAGCGGTGGTGTGGGCCCCATAGGCATCGGAGAGCACCAGCACGTGGCGCGACTGCTCGTGGCGGAAGTAGTAGTAGATGCCTTCCTGCTCCATGAGCCGGCTGACGAACTCGAAGCTGGTCTCGCGGTACTGCACGCAGTACTCCCACTCGCGGTAGCTGCGGGTGAGGGCGTCTTCGAAGTCGGAGAAGCCGAGGTCGCGGAACACCTGCTTGACGATGTCCGGCACCGTCTTGTTCTGGAAGATGCGGCAGTCGGAGGTGCGCGACAGCAGCCACAGCCAGGGGCGCAGGGTGACGTGGTAGCCGGCGAACTGGCCCGTACCGGAGGACTGGCTGCAGCGCGCGGCGATGCCGTGGAAGTGACGCTGGCTGCCGTCCGACAGCTCCACCGAGACGCCCATGGGCTTGCCCAGCAGGGCGTCGAGTTGCAGGTTGTGGTCTTCGGAGACCAGTTCCAGTTCGTAGTCGAACAGCCGGCCCAGCTCGTCGTGGCCGTCCAGTCGGTCGAGCAGCAGCACATCGCCGCCCAGCGGGCTGCTGACCTTGGCCATGCGTGCCCGTTGCGAAATCGCCATCCCACACTTCCTTAGCGCTGTACGCGTCACTGCCGGGTTCCGACGCGCCGGAACCTTCCACATTCAGGCGGCGCACCCCGTGGCGGGGCGCGCCGCATCGCTTCACTCGAAGCGGTAGGTGAACTCGCCGTTCTCGGCGCTCACCTGCACCTTCTCCACCTTGCGGCCTTCCAGCATGCGGTTGAGGAACTCGCGGCTGAGGTCCGGCAGCATGCTGTTGGTGAGGATGGCGTCGATCTGGCGACCCCCGCTCTCGGTCTCGGTGCAACGGGAGACCACCAGGTCCACCACCTTGTCGTCGAACTCGAACGGCACCTTGTGGCCCGACTCGACGCGCTTCTTGACCCGGCCCAGTTGCAGGCGGGTGATGCTCTTGAGCATCTCGTCGCTCAGCGGGTAGTAGGGGATGGTCACCAGGCGGCCCAGCAGCGCCGGCGGGAAGATCTTCAGCAGCGGCTCGCGCAGCGCCTTGGCGATGCCCTCGGGTTCGGGCATCAGCTCGGGGTCGTTGCACAGGCTGGCGATCAGGTCGGTGCCAGCGTTGGTGGTGAGCAGGATCAGGGTGTTCTTGAAGTCGATCACCCGGCCTTCGCCGTCTTCCATCACGCCCTTGTCGAACACCTGGAAGAAGATCTCGTGCACGTCCGGGTGGGCTTTCTCCACCTCGTCCAGCAGCACCACGCTGTAGGGCTTGCGCCGTACCGCCTCGGTCAGCACGCCGCCTTCGCCGTAGCCGATGTAGCCGGGCGGAGCACCCTTGAGGGTGGAGACGGTATGGGCTTCCTGGAACTCGCTCATGTTGATGGTGATGACGTTCTGCTCACCGCCGTACATGGCCTCGGCCAGGGCCAGCGCGGTCTCGGTCTTGCCCACGCCCGAGGTGCCCGCGAGCATGAACACGCCGATCGGCTTGCTCGGGTTGTCGAGCCCCGCGCGGGAGGTCTGGATGCGCTTGGCGATCATCTCCAGGGCATGGTCCTGGCCGATGATGCGTTTCTTCAGGTGCCCGCCCAGGTTGAGCACGGTCTCGATCTCGTTGCGCGCCATGCGCCCGACCGGGATGCCGGTCCAGTCGGCCACCACCGAGGCCACGGCCTGGTAGTCCACGGTCGGCAGGATCAGCGGGTCCTCGCCCTGCAGCGTGCTTAGGCGCGCCTGCAGGTCGGTGAGCTGGGCGCGCAGGGCGTCCAGTTCCTCGGGGGCCAGCGGCGGGGTGTCGGCGCCGCCTTCGCGGCTGGTGCCGTCCACCGGCTCGGCGGCGGCACGCAGGCGGGCGCGGGTGGCCAGCAGCTCGTCCACCAGGGCCTTCTCCTCGGCCCAGCGGGCTTCCAGTTCGCCCAGGCGGGCGCGCTCGGCCTCCAGGGCGGCCTGGGTGTCCACCTGGCGGCTGCCGATGGCCACGCCGATGGCGTGTTCGCGGCCGATGATGGCCAGCTCGGTCTCCAGCGCCTCGATGCGGCGGCGGCTGTCGTCCACTTCCGCCGGCACGGCGTGCAGGCTGATGGCCACGCGGGCGCAGGCGGTGTCCAGCAGGCTCACGGACTTGTCCGGCAGCTGGCGCGCGGGGATGTAGCGGTGGGACAGCTTGACCGCCGCCTCCAGTGCCTCGTCGAGGATCTGCACCTGGTGGTGCTGCTCCATGGTCGAGGCCACGCCGCGCATCATCAGGATGGCGCGGTGCTCGGAGGGCTCGTCCACCTGCACCACCTGGAAGCGGCGGGTGAGGGCGGGGTCCTTCTCGATGTGCTTCTTGTATTCGGCCCAGGTGGTGGCCGCCACGGTGCGCAGGGTGCCGCGCGCGAGGGCCGGCTTGAGCAGGTTGGCCGCGTCACCGGTGCCGGCGGCGCCACCGGCACCGACCAGGGTGTGGGCTTCGTCGATGAACAGGATGACCGGCTTCTCGGAGCTCTGGACGTCCTCGATCACCTGGCGCAGGCGCTGTTCGAACTCGCCCTTCATGCTGGCACCGGCCTGCAGCAGGCCGACGTCCAAGGCGCGCAGCTCCACGTCCTTCAGCGAGGGCGGCACGTCGCCGGCGACGATGCGATGGGCGAAGCCCTCGACCACCGCCGTCTTGCCCACACCGGCCTCGCCGGTGAGGATCGGGTTGTTCTGCCGGCGGCGCATGAGGATGTCCACCAGCTGGCGGATCTCGTCGTCACGGCCGACGATCGGGTCCAGCTTGCCGCTGCGGGCCTGCTCGGTGAGGTCCACGGTGAAGCGCTTCAGGGCTTCCTGCTTGCCCATGGCCGCCGGGGCCATGGCGCCGCTGGCTTCGCCCGGGGCGCCGGCGTTGAAGCCGTCGGTGGCGGTCAGGGCGTTCTCGGGAGAGGCGCCGACCACTTCGTCGAAGCGCTCGGTGAGGGTGTCCACCTTCAGCTTCTCGAACTCGCGGGAGATGGACAGCAGCGCATTGCGCAGGCTCGGGGTCTTGAGGATGCCCACCACCAGGTAGCCGGTGCGCACCTGGCTCTCGCCGAACATCAGGCTGCCGTACACCCAGCCGCGCTCCACCGCTTCCTCGACGTGGGAGGACAGGTCGGTGATGGAGGTGGAGCCGCGCGGCAGGCGGTCCAGGGCCTCGGTGATGTCCTTGGCCAGGCGCGCCGGCTCGATGCTGAACTGGCGGATGATCTGGTGCAGGTCCGAGTCCTGCAGCTGCAGGATCTGGTGGAACCAGTGCACCAGCTCCACATAGGGGTTGCCCCGCAGCTTGCAGAACACCGTGGCGGCTTCGATGGCCTTGTAGGCCAGGCTGTTCAGCTTGCCGAACAGCGCGGCGCGACTGATTTCTCCCATTTTCACTCTCCTCGATCCGGGTATTGGCGCGGCGTGGCGTCAGCGTAGTGGCGTGCCAGCAGCAGGTCCTTTGCGTCCTGGCCGGGGGTGCCGAGCCAGGTGTTGAAGCCGAGTCGGTCCCCGCCGGACAGCGTCAGCGGCGGAACGTCCTCACGTTTGAGGACCAGGTTGGCGTCCCAGTCCAGTTCTTCTCCCAGGTATTCGGCCACCCAGGCGGCCAGTTCGTGGAACAGTTCGCCGCCCGGCAGGAAGCGCTGGTACTGCGACAGGTCCAGTGGGCCGATGCAGATGCGGAACTTGTGCTGGCGATCCCACACGTGGGTGCCCAGGCACAGGTCGATCCCCAGGGTGCTGGCAGCCGCGCCCAGGCGGCTGCGCTCGGGCAGCTCCAGCCACTGGCCGACGTATTCCTCGATGGCCACCGGCACGCCGAAGAACTCCGCGAGGATGGTGCGCAGGCCGTCCGGGTAGCGCGTCTGCGCCGCCAGGTGGCCGGTGTAGTAGTAGCGCGCGGCGTCGTCGATGGGCCCCTGGCCGAGCAGGCTTTCCATGCCCCGGCCGGAGAGGGCGCCCAGGCGCGGCGACCAGTAGTCCTGGTCGGGGCGGTCCATGCTCACCGTCGGCCGGGCTTCGGCCCAGGAGCGGTAGAACAGCGTCAGCAGGCGGTGCGTGAAGACGTCGAGGAAGCGCTTGAAGGTGGCGTCGGCGCTGTTGCGCTGGCGCTCCCGGGCGTACTCGGTCAGGTGCAGCGGCAACGGCCCGTTGGGCCCGGTGAGGCCGAAGAAGTACTGCTCGATGCGCGGCGTGCCGTCGGGGTTGTGCTCGACGCTGGCCAGGGTCGCCGGGGCGAAGCCGCAATCGGGCTTCTGGCCCAGGCGCAACGGGTCGTCGGCCAGGCGCAGGGAATGGCCCAGGCGCGGCCGGTCGGGGTATTCGCACTCGATGCGGCGCAGCGCCTGGAAGAAGTCGTAGTTCCAGGGCGCGGCTTCCATTTCCGCGAGGGTGTCTACAGATTCGGACGACGTCCGGGCTTCGCCCGCCATCGCATCACCTCGCCCCGTTCAGTGGTCCGCAACACCGTTTCGGTGAAGCTGTTGATCGACACGTAGCGTGTCAGGAAACGTTCCAGCACCGAGGCCAGCACGAACACGCCGGTGCCGCGGAAGGCGTTCTCGTCGAACTCCAGGTCGATCTCCAGGCCGCGCCCGAAGACGATCGGCCCCGGCATCGGCAGGCGCCGGGTGCAGGGTTTGCTGGCGACCTTGCGCAGCCCTTCGATCTGCATCTGCAGGGCCTGGTCGTTGGACTCGCCGTACAGCCGCAGCATCTCGCGCAGGGCGGCAGCGCCCTGGCCGTCCTGGCTCAGCGACAGGTAGTTGAGCGACAGCTGGCTGATCAGCCGCCAGGCGCTGGCGTCATGGGCGCGGCTGGCCTTGGGCCGGCTCGGGCCCGCCAGGCAGCGCACGGCCTGCACCGGGGCGCTGTCTTCCAGGGTGAAGTCGCTGCGCCCGGTGCCCACCGGCATGAACAGCGGCAGGTCACGGTTGGTGCACAGCGCGCCGATGCCCAGCTGGCGCAGGTCGTGGCGGTGGGGKGCCTGCTTGGCGTCCACCAGGGAAATGAAGGTCTCGCTGCCGATGTAGGTGGAGCGTGGCCCCTTGCGACGCTGGTTGCTGGAGAGCACGCGGGGTTCGCGGCGTACCGTGTACCAGGCCTGCTCACGGCCGTAGCGCGAGGGGTCGCGCACCGCATAGAAGGGCTGGAACGGCTGCTCCGGGCCGGCGCCGTGGCCGGTCACCTCGGTGAGGCTGTGCACTTCGAAGTCCAGCGGGCGGGTGCGGTCGACGATCACGTGGTGCTCGTTGACCCGCTCGTTCACGTGGATGCGGTCCGCCCGGCGCGGGAACAGGTTCACCGCCGGGGTGCAGAACAGGCGGAACAGGTCGGCGCCGATGCTGCCTTCCAGGGTGCTGTCCAGGCGGTTGAACAGGACGATGATCTCCAGTTCCTGGCCGGCGCAGCGCTTCACGGGGCGGCGCAGGTTGGCCAGGTCGACGAACAGGAAGCGGTTGGGCAGGGCGAAGTATTCCTGCAGCAGGCGGTAGCCCTGGAAGGCGCGGGGCACCACCGGCAACACCGCGTCCTCGTCGTCGAAACCGCGCGAGCGCAGGCTGTCCGGCGGCAGGCGCTCCACCCACTCGCCGCCGGGGGCCTGGGCGAACACGGCGCAGGCGTTGGCCATCAGCTGCTCGTAGAGGCGGAAGGGCTGCTCGTCGGCGCCGTGGAGGAAGAAGGTCAGGTCTTCCAGCGACAGGCTGTTGAACGGCAGGCCCGCCCCGGTACGCAGGCGCAGGCGCAGGCCGGCCTTGGCGGTGGGCTCGCTGGCGGCCAGGCGGCCGAGGGCGGCGGCGGGGTTGCCGAAGTATTCGGCCTTGGTCACTTCCAGCGGCCACAGGTTGACCGGCTGGGCGGTGCGGTATTCGCAGGCGGTCTGCGCGTCGGCGCCCAGGCTGGCCCGCAGCGAGGCGTTGCGCGGCACCACGAAGCCGCTGGCCAGCGACCCCTCGTTGGGATCGGCCTGCAGCTGCACCACGGTCATCGACGGGGTCGGCGCCAGGTAGTGTGGGTAGGCGATCTCCAGCAGGTTGTGGGTGAAGGTCGGGTACTCGGCGTCGAGCTTGAGCTGCACGCGGGCGGTGAGGTAGGCGAAGCCTTCCAGCAGGCGCTCGACGTAGGGGTCGGCGCAGTCGATGCCGGAGAGCGTCAGGCGCCCGGCGATCTTCGGGTACTCGCTGGCGAACTCGGCGGCACTCTCGCGGATGTGCTGCAGCTCCTGGTTGTAGTACTCCAGCAGGCGCGGGTTCATTTGCGCCTCCTGACCTGTTCGGCGGGCACCACGCGGACGTGGCCGGTCTCCAGGTCGAGGTCGGTGGTGAGCAGCATGCGCAAGGGCACGGGCTCGGCCCACAGGTCGCCCTCGATCTCGAAGGACAAAGCGTTGTGGTTCATCTGGTCGGCTGCCAGCTGGGCGCGTATGCGCAGGGTGGAGCGGATGATGCGCGGCTCGTAGCCGGCGATGGTCTCGGTGAGCAGGGCCTCGATGGCCTGCACGTCGACGCTGGAGGCGGTGTGCCCGGCCAGCGGCGGCAACCCGTAGTTGACCACCGAGCTGCCGGCCTGGATCTCGCCGGAGGTGTCGCTGTCGAGCGGCGCAATGGTGTTGAACAGCCAGGCCAGGTCACGCAGGACCGAGGCCTTGAGCTGGGTGAGGGAGAGCACGCGCTTGTCGGCGCTCTCCTTCGGGTTGCCCGGATCGTCGTCGGTGAGGCGATCGAGCAGGGACGGTTGCAGGCGTTCCTGCAGCGTCAGGTCGGCCATGTTCAGGCGCTCGGCTGCTCGAAGGCGAGGGTGCGCACCTCGAACAGCGCGACGTCGCCTTCATCGGTGACGAACAGGCGCTGGCCCAGGGGCAGGCCGCTGTCCAGCCAGTCGGTCTTGCGCGCCAGGCGGATGGCGCCGTCGGCGTCGTCCTGGCTGCCCGGGTAGCGGCTGGGGATCAGGCCCACGGTGGTGCCGCCGTTGACCAGGGTGATCTCCACCGGCAGCCACACCAGGTCGCGCAGGTCGGTGGGGGCTTCGATGGCCAGGTGCTGGATGTTGTGCATCGGCAGCCACACGTAGCGGCCGTTGACGATCAGCTCCAGCACCGGGCCCAGGCGCGGGTCGGCGTCGGCCAGCCACTGGAAGGGCTGCTCGTTGATCTGCCCGGCCACCGCCGGTGCGGCGTCGAAGGCGGCGTCACGCAGGGCCTGGGCGGCTTCGGGCTGGCCGTCGGCGTCGTGCTTGAGGGCCTGGATCAGCGGGGCCACCCAGTCAGCGGGTTCGCCCAGCACCACCGGGGTGAGGCGGCCGGCGAACACTTCGGCACGCAGGGCCTCGCATTCCAGGGCGGTGCGGTAGGTCTGCACCATGGCCAGGGCGCCGGCATCCAGCTCGCCGGCCACCTTCAGCTGGTTGTTGGCGCGGCTCCATTGGCCGAGCACGGCCAGCAGCTGGAACAGGAAGACGCGCAGCTCGGCATTGGCCGGCTGGGTGCGGACCTGGTCCTGGAGGGCCTTGAGGGCGTCGTCGACGCGGCCGGCGCGCAAGAGTTCTTCAGCGTTCATGGTCGTCCTGTCTGCAGCGTGGCTGCATTGAATGGGGCTCTTGGGGAATCCGGGTCACCAGTCGAAAGGTCCGGTGAACAGTTTCTGGTCCCATGGCCCGCGCGGGCAGCTGGCGTTGGTCATGGGGGCCGAGGCTTGCAGCGTGCCCTGGCGCAGGCGCACGGCCTGCAGGCGGGTCACGCAGCCCTGGCCGGGGGGCGCCTCCGGCTGGCTGTGCTGCACCAGCAGGATGGGCACCGCGCCCTGGTGTTCGATGCGCGGCGCGCCCTCGGCGTTGCGGTGGAATTCGCAGGGCGAGGGCAGGGCCAGTTCAAGGCGGCCGGCGGGGTGCACCAGGGTGCAGCGGCCGGCCTGGTCTTCGAGGTGCAGGGCCTGGTCGCCCAGCATGGCCTGCTCGGGCGCGGCCGGTCCGGGCGGGGTGGCGGCGCAGGCGTTCAGGCTGGGGAGCAGGGCACAGGCGAGGAGCAGGGTGGGGCGGGTCATGCCAGCTCCCAGAACCAGACCTGGGCGGCGCGATTGGCCGGGTCGTCGTAGGTCTTGGTCAGGCCACGGTTCCACAGGTCGATGTGGTCGCCGGTGGCGCGGGTCTCGCCGCTGCGGGTGAAGCAGTCCTTGAAGAAGATGATGCCGGTGCGCTCGTTGAGCGTGCGCTTGGCGGCGGCACCGTCAGTGAAGATCTGCGGACGTCCCAGGTGGTTTCGCCACAGCCAGTTGGCCAGCGACTCGGCTCCACGGGCGTGGCCGTGTGCGCACTTGGGTTCCGGGTAGGTGTTGCGGTCGATGGTGATGGACCGTTCGGCGTTGAGCGTGAGGCTCATGCGGATCGCGCACTGGTTGTCCCAGCCGCCGTCGCACGGGTGCTGCTCGGTGGGGTAGTTGTTCCAGAGGTTGATGAACGCAGGCTTTGCCATGGGGGTTCGCCTCGCCGGGAGGAGGGTGGAGCAACAACGGTCCCGGCAGGGCCGGGACCGTTGGCGAAGACATCAGATCTTCACGTTCTCGCGGATGTTCCAGCCGTACTTGACCGGGCCGCCGTCCTTCGCGCCATCCGCTTTCTGCGGCTGGTAGTCCACCTGGACCTGGGCGAAGTTGAGGCTGATGTTCTCGGTCAGACGGTCTTCACCGCCGCTGCCACCGGTGCTCACGGAGGAAATCAGGACTTCCTTCATGGTGATGATCACGTACTCCACCGGGTTCTCGCCGCCGGCCTTGCGGATGGTCAGCTTGGCTTCCGGGAAGTGCTTGCCGTTGGAGCAGGCCATCATCAGGTTGGGGCTGGACTTGTCGATGTACTTGGTCAGGGACAGGTCCTGGACGCTCACCTTGCCGGCGCCGCCACCACCACCCTGGTGCATGTTGCCGGACTGGGACATGCCCCAGCTCCAGGCCAGTACGTCGATTTCCTTGGCGTGCACCTTGTCGGCGGACTCACCCTCGATGTCCCCGATCTTGATGAACATATCAACAGCCATCTATTCCTCCTTCGTGGCTTTCGCCACCTTGTCAGACGCGCCCGCCACCTGGCAGGCGCTTAAAGTGACGCGCCTCAGGCCCCCTTGGCCGAAGGCAGTTTGGATACCAGGCGCAGCGACACGGTAAGCCCTTCGAGCTGGTAGTGCGGACGCAGGTAGAACTTGGAGCTGTAGTAGCCCGGGTTGCCTTCCACTTCCTCGACCACCACCTCGGCGGCGGCCAGCGGGTGCTGGGCCTTGGTGGTTTCGGTGGAGTGCGCCGGATCACCGTCGACGTAGTTGAGGATCCAGTCCTGCAGCCAGCGCTGCATGTCGTCCTTCTCCTTGAACGAGCCGATCTTGTCGCGAACGATGCACTTCAGGTAATGCGCGAAGCGGCAGGTGGCGAACAGGTACGGCAGGCGCGCGGCCAGGTTGGCGTTGGCGGTGGCGTCCGGGTCGTCGTACTCGGCCGGCTTCTGCAGCGACTGGGCGCCGATGAAGGCCGCCAGGTCGGTGTTCTTCTTGTGCAGCAGGGGCATGAAGCCGTTTTTCGCCAGCTCGGCCTCACGGCGGTCGGAGATGGCGATCTCGGTCGGGCACTTCATGTCCACGCCACCGTCGTCGGTGGGGAAGGTGTGCGCCGGCAGGTTCGGCACTTCGCCACCGGACTCCACGCCACGGATGCGCGAGCACCAGCCGTAGAGCTTGAACGAGCGGTTGATGTTCACCGCCATGGCGTAGGCCGAGTTGGCCCAGGTGTACTTGCTGCTGTCGGCGCCGGCGGTGTCTTCCTCGAAGGCGAACGCCTCCACCGGGTCGGTCTTGGCACCGTAGGGCAGGCGGGCCAGGAAGCGCGGCATGGTCAGGCCGATGTAGCGCGCATCCTCGGACTCGCGCAGCGAGCGCCAGCCGGCGTATTCCGGGGTGGTGAAGATCTTGGTCAGGTCACGCGGGTTGGACAGCTCCTGCCAGGAACCCATGCCCATCACGGTGGGGGAGGCGGCGGAGATGAACGGTGCGTGCATGGCGGCGGAGACCTTGGCGATCTCGCCCAGCAGCTCCACGTCCGGCGGGGACTGATCGAAGTAGTAGTCGCCCACCAGGCAGCCGTAGGGCTCGCCGCCGAACTGGCCGTATTCCTCTTCGTAGAGCTTCTTGAAGATCGGGCTCTGGTCCCAGGCGGTGCCCTTGAACTTCTTCAGGGTCTTGTGCAGCTCGCCCTTGGAGATGTTCAGCACGCGGATCTTCAGCTGCTCGTCGGTCTCGGTGTTGTTCACCAGGTAGTGCAGGCCGCGCCAGGCGCTTTCCAGCTGCTGGAAATCGGCGTGGTGCATGATCAGGTTGACCTGATCGGTGAGCTTGGCGTCGATCGCGGCAATGATCGATTCGATCGACTTGATCGCGTCATTGGAGATCAGGTTGGTCTGCTGCAGCGCATGCTCGGCCAGGGTGCGCACGGCGGTTTCCACCGCCTCGCGGGCCCGGTCGGTCTTGGGCTTGAATTCTTGCAGCAGCAGCGAGGCGAACTCGCTGGTCTGCTCGGTGGTCTGGCCGGCCTGGGGCGCGGCGTCGGTCATCAACTCGGCCATCTGGTTGTCCTCTTAGGCTTGCGGCTCGTTGTCCTGCGGCTTCGGCGCGCTGGCCAGAGCCTGCAGCAGGGCCGGGTCCTTGATCGCTTTCATGATCAGTTCTTCAGCGCCGGTCTTGCCGTCCATGTAGGTCAGCAGGTTGGCGAGCTGGGTGCGGGCTTCGAGCAGCTGGTTCAGGGAGTCGACCTTGCGCGCCACGGCGGCCGGGCTGAAGTCGTCCATGTTCTCGAAGGTGATGTCCACGGAGAGGTTGCCTTCGCCGGTCAGGGCGTTGGGCACGTTGAACGCGACGCGCGGCTTCATGGCCTTGAGGCGCGAGTCGAAGTTGTCGACGTCGATCTCCAGGAACTTGCGGTCGGCGACGGCGGCCTGGGGCTCGGCCGGCTTGCCGGCGAGGTCGGCCATGACGCCCATGACGAAGGGCAACTGCACCTTCTTCTCGGCGCCGTAGAGCTCCACGTCGTACTCGATCTGGACGCGGGGTGCGCGGTTGCGCGCGATGAATTTCTGACTGCTGGTGCTACCCATGGTTGCTCCTCCTTCGCTGCCTTTACGGCTGTTGGGGCGTCATCGGCCGCTAGCCGGTAACGGATGCACGGTCTGCCGGATCGGGGTTACTCGGACTCGGGGCCGCGCAAATTCTCGAATTGCGACATCCCATCGGGGATGAGGTTGCGCACGATCTCGGCGAAATCCGCCGTGACCAGCTTCCGGGCGCGCTTGAGCAGCATCGGAACCGGGCTGGAGGGCTCCTGGCGCTCGTAGTAGGCGAGGATGCGGTCCAGCGTGCGCAACACGTCGTCGCGGTTGTTGATCTCGTGGGCGGCGGCGCGCGGCGCGCTGGCCACGGCGACCGGGCTCTCGCCGGCACTGCCGTCGCCGTCGCCCGTCGCGGCGTCTTCGGCCGGCGCGCTGTCGTCCAGGGGCGCGTGCTCCTTGACGATCTGCAGGGCCTGGCGGATCAGCTGCTTGAGCGGGGCGAGGTCGGCGCTCTGGGCCGAGCCGACCTGGTCGGACAGCGTCGACTCGATGGCCGCCAGTGCGGACTGGGCGTCGGTGAGGGCCTGGCGGGTGCTTTCCAGCAGCGCCGGGTCGGTGTCGCGGAAGGCGCCCTGGAGCTGCTCGGCGGTCAGCGTTTCGCTGGGGAACCGCTGCAGGTCGAGGGCGTTCAGGGCAGCACGCAAAGTGACCGCTCCGAAGGCACGGGAGCTGGTCAGGTTCGCCTCGCGCACCAGGCGGATCACCGGCTCGGAGGCGAGGCCGGTGAGGGCATTGATGCGGAAGGTCGGGTCGTTGTCGTCGTCGGCGTCGAGCTGCGGGTACACGCCATCCCAGAACTGGGTCAGCAGCTCGCGCACCAGCGTCAGGCTCTGGGCCAGGCCGGCGAGGCCTTCCAGGGCGATGGCGCTCTGCAGGAAGTAGTTGGCGATGCGCAGGTCCTTGCTGCGGCCCAGCAACTGGCTGGACAGCTCGCGCACGTCGCGCCACGCGGGCGGTTCGGCAGGCAGCACGGAGTCGCCCATCTGACGTTCGGGCTGGCCTTGGGCGATTCGTTCGAGTTCGAGATACGAGGCGTCGTATTCGAGGTCGTCACCGCACGGGGACTCGGCGGAAACGGGGGAAAGCAGGTGCGACACGTCCACCACGGTGGGTGTTCTCCTTGTCAGGGCTGGGGCGAGCATGGTTCTGGAGCAGACGTACGACTTGATCACAGTCCCTTGGATCAACGTCTTGGTGACGCCATTTTTCTGGCCTCAACCGCTGCAACTCCTATCCATTTTTCGGGTCGTATTTTGCCCTTGTCAAGACAAACGCGAACCACAACCGACAGATGTGCGCTAGTCGACGCTAGCCTCTTCGGATTGTAAAAGTTTACTTTTTTCGTTCTAAGATAAGTCGGCTAAAGCCATCAGATTTTTCTTCGCTGAGAGTGTTCGCGCGGCTTGGCGAAACAGGGGCACGTGCAGGGTCCGGACCGGCGCGCTGTTGCACGGCATCGAAGGGTTCGGTGTTCGCGCCCCTCTCCAGTGAGATGTGCAAGGAGTCGCAATGCCACTGCGTTTGACCATCACCAGTTATCACAAGCTCACCCCCGGGCAACGTCCCGACGCCGAGCTGGACCGTGGTGAACTGAGGATAGGTCGTGGTACGGAAAACGACTGGGTGCTCCCCGATCCCGAGCGCCTGGTGTCCAGCCAGCACTGCACCATCCAGAGCCGTGACGGCGTCTACTACCTCACCGACACCAGCACCAACGGCGTGATGCTCGCGCAGTCGGGCATCCGCCTGCGCCGGGGCAACAGCGAGCGCCTCAATGATGGCGAAGTGCTCAAGCTCGGCGAGTACGAGATCCTCGTGCAGATCACCGCGCCGGCCACCTCGCAGCCGTTCTCCAGCGGCCCGGCCGCTGCCCCGTCGGTGGGCGGTGCGGACCCGTTCAGCAATTTCGATGCGCTGATGAGCCGACAGGTCGCCTCCAGCGCCATCCCCGAACCCTACGCCGCGCCCTCGGCCACCCAGATGCCCATGGGCGGCTCGCCGCTGGACACCAAGCCGGACCTGTTTGATTTCCTCAACCCGGCGCCACCGCCGGCGGCCGCGATTCCCGATCACGTGCCCGCCGAGCGCCATGACTTCCGCCCGCCGACGCCGGTGGCTCCGCCCGCGCCGCCGCCGCTGCCCAGCGTGACGCCGCCCCCGGCCGCCGCTGCCGAGGCCCATGCGATCCCGGCCGACTGGGACCCCTTTGCCGACCTCGGCCTCTCCACCCCGTCGGCGGCCCCGTCGATTCCGGTGCCGATGCCCACGGCCGCCACGCCCCAGGTGCCCGAGCCGGCGCCGATGCAAGTGCCCGAGGATTTCTTCGCCGGGATCGGCACGCCTGTCAGCGATGCTCAGGCCACGTCCGTGCCGCCGCCCCAGGCTGCCGCCCAGCCGGACCCGATGGCCGTGCTGTTCGGCAGCACCCCGTTCGAGCCGAGCCCCCAGGCCGAGGCGCCGGTGGCCGTGTCCGTGCAAGCGCCTTTGGACGTGCCCGTCGCCCCGGCGCTGACACCCACCGCCCAGGCCACCCACGCCGCCATTGCCACGCCGCCGCTCGAACCCCTGGCCGCGGCCATGCCGGTGCCGACGCCGCCTGCCGCCACGCCGCCCCAGGCGGTTCCCCCGGTTGCCGCGCCGCCCCAGGGGGCTGTCCAGGCGCCCCAGGGCGAGTTGCTGGAAGCCTTCCTGCGCGGCGCCGGGTTGTCCCAGCTGCGCATCGACCGTGCCGAGGCGGCCGCGCAGATGGAGGCCATCGGGCGCAGCTACCGGCTGATGGTGGAGGGGCTGGTGGACGTGCTGCGCGCGCGCTCCAGCCTCAAGGGTGAGTTCCGCATGTCGCAGACCATGATCCGCCCGGTGGAGAACAACCCGCTCAAGTTCGCCCCCAATGCCGACGAGGCGCTGCTGCTCCTGCTGCGCCACGGCAACGCCGCCTTCATGCCGCCGGACCAGGCGGTGAAGGAGAGCTTCGATGACGTCAAGGCGCACCAGCTGGCCGTCATGGCCGGTGTGCAGGCTGCCATCAAACACCTGCTCAAGCGCTTCGAGCCCGCCACCCTCGAAGCCCGCCTGAGCAAGCCATCGGGCCTGTCGGCCCTGCTGCCGGGTTCCCGGCAGTCGCAGTACTGGGAGTTGTTCACCGACCTCTACGCGAGCATCTCGCGGGAGGCCGAGGACGACTTCCAGGACCTGTTCGGACGCGAGTTCAGTCGCGCCTACGAGGAGCACAGCGCCAGGTTGCGCGGTGGCTAGCGCCGCCCGCCTGCCGGGGCGTGGCCAGGCCCGTCCCGCCGTCGCTTCCGTGGATCAACAGCAGTCAACGAGGACGTACCGAATGCCAAGGATTCTTCTGCTCGCCATGGCCGCGCTGCTCAGCGCCTGTGCCTCCGAGCCGGAAAAGGAAGCCCCGCCGCCGCCCACCGTGGTGCAGCTGCAGATCGAAGCCAGTGCCGACCTCAACGCGCTGCCCGGCGGTGCCGGCACGCCGGTGCGGGTGCGCCTGTACGAGTTGCGCAACGCCACCACCTTCAGCCGTGCCGATTACTTCTCCCTGGTGGACAAGGCCCAGGCGACCCTCGCCGCCGACCTGGTCGCCCAGGACGAACTGCTGGTCAAGCCGTCCGATCGCCAGATGCAGGAGCGCACCCTCGACGAGGGCACCCGGCAGCTCGGCATCGTGGTCGGCTACCGCGAACTGGATGCCGCCGTCTGGCGTGACGTCATCACCGTTCCGCTGAACCAGACCAGCGCCTACAGCCTCAAGTTCGGCGCACGCGGCGTGACCGTCGCGCCGGCGCCCATCACCGAACACTGAAAAGCGGAGACAGCCCATGTCATGGAACAACCGTGTGGTCTGGTCGGAAGGGATGTTCCTGCGTCCGCAGCACTTCCAGCAGCATGACCGTTACCTCGAAGCCCTGGTGGAAGGGCGCTGCCGTTCGCTGCGCCCCGGCAGCTGGGGGTTCTCCGAGCTGAAGATCGACGAGTCGCTGCTCTCCCAGGGCAAGCTGGCGATCCTCTCCGCCCGTGGCCTGCTGCCCGACGGCACCCCGTTCGACATCCCCGGCGACGACGTGGCGCCGGAGCCGTTCGACGTGGAAGAGAGCCTGCGCGACGGCATCATCTACCTGGCCCTGCCGCTCAAGCGGGCTGGTGCCCGTGACACGGTGGAGGAGGGCGAGGAGCTGGGCGGTGCCCGCTACCGCAGCCAGGTGCGCGAAGTGCGCGACGACAACGCCGCCTTCGAAAGCCGTGCCCCCGTGTCCATCGGCGGTCGCGCCCTGCGCCTGGTCACCGAGCGCGACGGCCTGGGCGAATACGCCGCCGTGGGCGTGGTGCGGGTGCTGGAGAAGCGCGCCGACCGCGCCGTGGTGCTGGACGAGTCCTACATCCCGCCGCTGCTGGACGTGGCCGTGTCCAAGCCGCTGGCGGCCTTCCGCAGCGAGCTGCTGGGCCTGCTGCACCAGCGTGGCGAAGCCCTGGCCGGCCGCGTGGTCGCCTCCGGCGCGGGCGGCGCCTCGGAAATCGCCGACTTCCTGCTGCTGCAACTGGTCAACCGTGCCGAGCCCCTGGTGGCGCACCTGGCGCGCATCGCCCCGCTGCACCCCGAGGACTTCTACCGCGAGGCCGTGGCCCTGGCCGGCGAGTTCTCCACCTTCACCGCCAGTGGCCGGCGCCCGGCCGAATACCCGGCCTATGAGCACGACGACCTGGCCAACAGCTTCGCCCCGGTGATGCTGGCCCTGCGCCAGGCCCTGTCGATGGTCATCGACAGCCGCGCGGTGCCGATCCCCATCGTCGAGAAGGCCTACGGCGTGCACGTGGCGATGCTGGCCGACCGCACGCTGCTGGAGAACTCCGCGTTCATCCTCGTGGTGCGCGCCGACGTGCCCGGCGAATCCATCCGTGGCCACTTCCCGCAGCAGGCCAAGGTGGGTTCGGTGGAGCACATCCGCGACCTGGTCAACCTGCAGCTGCCGGGCATCGGCCTGCTGCCGTTGCCGGTGGCGCCGCGCCAGTTGCCGTACCACGCCGGCAGCACCTATTTCGAACTGGACCGCGGCAGCGACCACTGGAAGCAGCTGGTGCATTCCGGCGGCTTCGCCTTCCACATCGCCGGCAAGTTCCCCGGCCTCAACCTGGCCTTCTGGGCCATCCGGAGTTAATTCGCGATGCACCCGATCGACGATCCCTTCGGCGGCCCGCCCATCGGTGGCGGCAGTGGCGGCAACAACAACGACCGCACCATGATCATGCCGCGCCCGGGCGGGCGTGGCCCCGAGCCGACGGCGCCGCGCCCTGATGCACCGCCGCCCGGCCCGGCCCCGGCCAGCGGGCCGATGCTCACCGCGCGCGGCCTGGGCCTGAACCCCCTGGAGAACGCCGCCGGTCCGATGCTGGCGCTGCTCACCCGGCTGCGCAACACCATCGCCCACCCGATGCCCGCCAGCCTGCGCGCGCAGCTGCTGGGCTACCTGCGCCAGTTCGAAGAGAAGGCCCGCGCCGCCGGCGTCCCCCAGGACGAGGTGATGCTCAGCCGCTACGTGCTCTGCACCGCCCTCGACGAGGCGGTCATGAGCACCCCCTGGGGCAGTGCCAGCGAGTGGGGCAAGCAGAGCCTGCTGATCACCCTGCACAACGAGGCCTGGGGTGGCGAGAAGGTGTTCCAGCTGCTCGACCACTGCCTGCAGAACCCGCGCCAGCGCCTGCACATCCTCGAACTGCTGTACCTGTGCATCAGCCTCGGCTTCGAAGGCCGCTACCGGGTCATGAACGACGGCCGCAGCCAGCTGGACGCGCTGCGTGAGCGGGTGGCCGCCACCATCCGTGCCACCCATGGCGAGATCGAGCGCGAGCTGTCGCCGCACTGGCGCGGCCTGGTGGTCGCCCGTGACCGCCTGCGCCAGTTCCTGCCGCCCTGGGTGGTGATCGCCATCGGCGCGGCGCTGCTGCTGGCCCTGCTGTTCGGCATGCGGCTGAAGCTGGCCGCCGAGGCCGAGCCGGTGTTCAAGAACCTGCATGCCCTGGGCGACATCCCGGTGCAGACCATCGACCGTCCGCCGCAGAAGCCGAAGATCGTCGAGCGCCCGCGCCTGGCCGGCTTCCTCGCCGACGAGATCCGCCAGCAGAAGGTGGCCGTGGAAGACGCCGTGGACCGCTCCGTGGTGACCATCCGTGGCGACCAGCTGTTCGCCTCCGGCAGCGCCAGCATCGATGACGACTTCCAGCCGCTGCTGCTGCGCATCGCCGAGGCGATCCGCAAGGTCAAGGGCCAGGTGCTGGTCACCGGCCACAGCGACAACCGGCCCATCGCCACGCTGCGCTACCCGTCCAACTGGAAGCTGTCCCAGGACCGCGCCCAGCAGGTCATGGACGTGCTCGCCGCCAAGACCGGCCAGCCCGAGCGCTTCCGCGCCGAAGGCCGCAGCGACACCGAGCCGGTCGCATCCAACGACACCGCCGACGGCCGTTCGCGCAACCGCCGGGTGGAGATCACTGTTTTCGCGGAGGGCGTCGAGTGAAGGCGTTTTTCAGTTTCCTGGCCCGCTGGGTCATCCCGGTGCTGGGCCTGATCGCCCTCAGCCTGGTGATCTGGTTCGTCGGCCCGCTCATCGCCATCGGCGGCTTCGAGCCCCTGGCTTCGGCCACCGTGCGCTGGGTGATCATCATCCTGCTGTTCGCCGTGTGGATCGGCTGGCGCGTGCTGCGCCTGATCCAGGCCCGGCGCAACGCGGCCAAGGTCATGCAGGGCCTGGTGGCCGTCGCCCCCGACGCCGCCACCGTGGCCACCAGCGAAGAGCTGGCCACCCTCAAGCAGCGCATGGACGAGGCCCTGGCCCTGCTCAAGCGCGCCAAGCTCGGCGGCCATGAGCGGCGCAACCTCTATGAGCTGCCCTGGTACGTGATCATCGGCCCGCCGGGTTCGGGCAAGACCACTGCGCTGGTCAACTCCGGCCTCAACTTCCCCCTCGCCGAGCACATGGGCTCGGGCGCCATCCGTGGCGTCGGCGGCACCCGCAACTGCGACTGGTGGTTCACCGACGAGGCCGTGCTGCTGGACACCGCCGGACGCTACACCACCCAGGACAGCCACGCCGAAGTGGACAAGGCCGCCTGGCTGGGCTTCCTCGACCTGCTCAAGACCCAGCGCAAGCGCCGCCCCATCGACGGTGCCTTCGTCGCCATCAGCCTGTCCGACCTGCTGCTGGGCAGCGAGACCGAGCGTGCCGCCCACGCCCGCGCCATCCGCGCCCGGGTGCAGGAGCTGTACACCCAGCTCGGCGTGCGTTTCCCCATCTACGTGATGCTCACCAAGCTCGACCTGGTGCCGGGCTTCATGGAGTTCTTCGACGCGCTGAGCAAGGAAGAGCGCGCCCAGGTCTGGGGCATGACCTTCGCCCTGGACGACGGCAAGAGCGCCGAGGGCCCGCTGTCGGTGTTCGGCAGCGAGTTCGCCCTGCTCGAACAGCGCCTCAACGAGCGCCTGGTGGAGCGCCTGCAGCAGGAGCGCGACCCCGCCCGTCGCGACCTGATCTACGGCTTCCCGCAGCAGTTCGCGGCCCTGCGTGATGCGCTGTCGGGCTTCCTCGACGGCGTGTTCAAGCCCAACCCCTATGAAGAGCGCCCGCTGCTGCGCGGCGTGTACTTCACCAGCGGCACCCAGGAAGGCAGCCCCATCGACCGCCTGATCGGTGCCATGGCCCAGAGCATGAACCTGGACCGCCAGCACCTGGCGCGCCAGACCGGCACCGGACGCAGCTACTTCATCGAGCGGCTGTTCCGCGAGGTGGCCTTCGGCGAACGCGGCCTGGTGGGCGCCAACCCGAAGGTGGAGCGCCAGCGCACCTGGATCGCCCGGGGCGTGCTTGCCGCCACCGTGGTGCTGGTGCTGGCCGTGCTGGGCGTGTGGATCGCCAGCTTCCGCGCCAACCAGGCCTACATCGCCGAAGTGGATGCGCGGGTGAAGCCGCTGCACGGCCAGTTGCAGGCCCTCAGCCCGGCCCAGCGCGATGTGCTGGCGGTGCTGCCGCTGCTCAATGCCATCCGCAATGCGCCGGGTGACGCGCCGTCGTGGGCCGAGGGTTTCGGCCTCTACCAGGGCGACATGCTCGGCGCCGAGGGCGCCAGCGTGTACCGCAAGCTGCTGATCGCGGTCATGGCCCCCCGGGTCATGGCACGCCTGGAAGAGCAGCTGCGCGGGGGCGGCAGTTCCGACTTCCTCTACGAGGGCCTCAAGGCCTACCTGATGCTGGCCGACCCGGAGCACTACGACGGCGACTTCATCAAGGCCTGGATCGCCCTGGACTGGGACCGCAGCCTGCCCCGCGACCTGGCGCCGGAACAGCGCCAGGCCCTCAACGACCACCTGGCCGCGCTGTACGACCGCGCGCCGCCGGCCGTGCGCCTGGACGACGACCTGGTGCAGGACACCCGTCGCCAGCTGCAGCAGCTGTCCGTCGCCCAGCGCGTGTACGACCGCGTCAAGCGCCAGAAGCTGCCGCAGAACGTGCCGGACTTCCGTATCAGCGAAGCCGCCGGCCGCGACGCCGCGCTGGTCTTCGCACGCAAGAGCGGCAAGCCGCTGAACGACCCGCTGCCCGGCTTCTTCACCCAGCGTGGCTACCGTGAGGTGTTCATGGTTTCCAGTCTGAGCCAGGCCGGGACCCTGGCCGAGGAGCAGTGGGTGCTCGGCCGCACCGTGGAGGACGCCCAGGACGCCGCCAGCCTGGCCCTGGAAGTGCGCCAGCTGTACTTCCAGGACTACCTGCGGCAGTGGGATGCGCTGCTGGCCGACATCGACTTCGTGCCCATCACCAGCACCGGCCAGGCGGCCGATGTGCTGCGGGTGCTGTCCGGCCCGCAGTCGCCGCTGAAGAAGCTGCTGGAAGCGGTGGCCAAGGAGACCGACCTGCAGAAGGAAGAGCGCCTGGCCGCCGCCAAGCTGGCGAAGGAAGGCAACGGCGCCGTCGACAAGCTCAAGGCCCTGGTGGGGCAGGGCGGGGACGACACCCAGCAACCGGCCCAGCCGGGTGCGGACGACCCCATCAGCCGCCACTTCGCCGAGCTGAACAGCCTGGTGGACAAGGGCGAGGGTGACACCGCCGCGCCCATCGAGGCCCTGCTGGCCGACCTCAACGCCCTCTACGTGCAGCTCAGCGCCATGAGCGGCGCCAGCGGCGACCAGCTGCTGGGCGAGGCGAAGAACCAGGCCCAGGCCGCCGCCCAGCGCGTCAGCCTCGGCGCCGAGCGCCAGCCGCCGCTGGTGCAGGGGCTGGTCAAGTCGGTGGTCAGCGCCTCCACCAACACCATGATGGGCGGCATCCGCAACCAGCTGAACGCCGCCTGGACGGCCGAGGTGGTCAACGTCTACCGGCAGTCCCTGGCCGGTCGCTACCCGCTGGACCGCAACAGCACCCGCGACGCCACCCTGGACGACTTCGGCGCCTTCTTCGGCGTCGGCGGGGTGATGGACAGCTACTTCCGCAAGTACCTGCAGCCCTACGTCGACACCTCCGCCACCACCTGGCGCTGGCAGCCGGGCGCAGCGGAGAAGCTGGGCATCAGCGCCGGCGTGCTGGGCACCTTCCAGCGTGCGGCGCAGATCCGCGATGCGTTCTTCCGCTCCGGCAACACCACGCCGATGGTGCGCTTCGAGCTGAAGGCGGTGGCCATGGACGCCGCCATCGACCAGTTCCAGCTGGACCTGGACGGCCAGCAGTTCAGCTATGACCACGGCCCGAGCCGCCCGGTGGCCATGCAATGGCCGAGCCCCAACAGCCTGGGCGTGGTGCGCCTGAGCGTGACCCCGCCCACCAGCGCCGGTCGTTCCGGCCTGACCCTGGAGGGCCCGTGGGCCTGGTTCCGCCTGCTGGACCAGTCCGACCTGACCCAGGGCAACGCGCCGGACCGCTTCACCCTGCGCATGCGCGTGGACAACCTGAGCATCTCCAGCGAGCTGCGTGCCAGCAGCGCCTTCAACCCGTTCCGCAGCCGCGTGGTGAGCGGTTTCGGCCTGCCGGAGCGGCTATGAGCGCAGCGGGTTTCTACGGCAAGCTCGCCGGCCGCGGCGACTTCATCCATCGCGGCCTGACCCCGGCCTTCATCGAGGCCTGGGACCGCTGGCTGGCCGCCGGCATGGCGGAAAGCCAGGCCGAGCTGGGCGGCGCTTGGCTCGACGCCTACCTGATCAGCCCGCTGTGGCGCTTCAGCATCGCCCCGGGCCTGCTGGTGCCCGAGGCGGTGGCCGGCGTGATGATGCCCAGCATCGACCGCGTGGGCCGCTATTTCCCCCTCACCATCGCCGTGGCGCTGGAGCCGTCGTGCAACAGCGGCGCGCTGGTGGGGGGCGCCGATGCCTGGTTCGAACAGGCCGAGGCCTTGTTGCTGTCGACCCTGGAGCCGGAGGCGGACGTCGATGCCTTCGAGCGCGGGGTCCAGGCCCTGGGCGCGCCGGAGGCAAGCCCACGGGTGACGCCCCGGGTCAGCGACCTGGGCGCACTGGCCTACCCGGTGGAGGGCGAGGCGGCGCGTCGCGCGGTGCTCGGCCAACTGGCGGGCGAGGGCTGCAGCTTCTTCTGGGGACGGGGATCACAACGGGTGGAGGCGCAACTGGTGAGGTTCCAGGGGCTGCCGCCGACCCGCTACTTCAGTCGCCTCCTGGTGGGCGAGGGCGCCGTCGGCCAGCCCCCGGCCATCGGGCAGATCGATTTCGGGAGCCTGTGATGCCGCTGCCTCCTGTCACGCAGTACCAGTCGGCCAGCCACAGCCATGTGGGGATGGTCCGCCAGGTCAACGAAGACGCCTGCCTGGACGCCTGCGAACGCGGGCTCTGGGTGGTGGCCGATGGCATGGGCGGACACGCCGCCGGTGACTACGTCAGCAACCTGATCGTCGATACGCTCCGTGGCGTGCCTTGCACCGATGCGCTGGACCTCTACGTGGAGGCCCTGCGCGCGGCGCTGGTGCACGTCAATACCCTGGTGCGGGCCGAGGCGGCCCAGCGCGGGGTGAACATGATGGGCAGCACCGTGGTGGTGCTGGCCGCGCGCGGGGGCGAAGGCACCTGCCTGTGGGCCGGCGACAGCCGCCTGTACCGCTTGCGGGAAGGGCGCCTGGAAGGCATCAGCCGCGACCACAGCTATGTCCAGGACCTGGTGGACAGCCACCTGCTCAACGAAACGGAGGCCAGGGCGCACCCCATGGCCAATATCGTGACCCGGGCCATCGGCGTGCAGGATGACCTGGAGCTGGAGGAATCGCGGTTCGTCGTGCTGCCGGGAGACAGTTTCCTGCTCTGCAGCGACGGTCTGAACAAGACCGCCGACGACCACGAACTGTGCGAAGTGCTGGGCCACGCGGACCCCTACCAGGTGGTCCGCAGCCTGGTGCATCTGGGCTTGACCCGGGGCGCGCCGGACAACATCACGGCGGTAGTCGTCAAAGCATCCTGAGAAAGAAAAAAAGACCAGCATGGACATTCAGATTCCGGGGTACGAGATCGAGCGCGAACTGGGCGATGGCGCGATGGCCGTCGTCTACCTGGCGACCCAGCGCTCGCTGGAACGCAAGGTGGCGCTGAAGGTGATGGCCGCTGCGCTGGCCAACGACGCCAGCTTCTGCGAGCGCTTCCTGCGCGAGGGCAAGACCCTGGCGCGGCTGTCGCACCCGCACACCGTGACCATCTACGACATCGGCAACGTCGGCAGCCTGTACTACATGGCCATGGAGTACCTGCCCAACGGCACCCTGAAGGAGCGTATCGCCGCCGGCCTGAGCCCCGAGCAGGGCCTGGTGTGGTTGCGCCAGATCGCCTCGGCGCTGGGCTACGCCCATGCCCAGGGCCTGGTGCACCGTGACGTCAAGCCGGCCAACATACTGTTCCGCGCCGACGGCGGCGCGGTGCTCTCCGACTTCGGCATCGCCAAGGCGCTGGACGACCGCACCCAGTTCACCCAGGCCGGCTTCGCCGTCGGCACCCCCAGCTACATGAGCCCCGAGCAGGCCCGTGGCCAGGAGATCGACGGCCGCGCCGACCTCTACGCCCTGGGCGTGGTGCTCTACGAGATCCTCACCGGGCAGCTGCCCTACGTGGGCACCGATTCGCTGTCCACCGCCCTGGCGCACATCACCCAGCCGCTGCCGGAGCTGCCCATTGCCCAGGGCCGCTACCAGGAGATCCTCACCCGGCTGCTGGCCAAGGACCCGAACGACCGCTACCCCGACGCCGCCGCGCTGATCGCCGCCCTCGACCGCCTGCCGGCTGCGCCCGTGGCGCCGGTTGCCGACGACAACGAAGCGACCCAGTTCCGCCCGCTGGACCTGCCCGGCACCTCCGCCAGTGCGGTGAACCCGCCAGCCGCCAGCGGCATGACCGGGCTGACCCCGGTCACCGTCTCCTTTCCCGACGCCGCCACCCAGGTGCCGCCCGCACCGCCGGTGGCGGACAGCGGCGCCGGCCGCAAGCGCGAATCGGTACTGGACACCGAGATGGTCGCCACGCAGAAGCCCGAAGGGCAGAGCCGTGCGCCGCTGATCGTCGCCGCCGGCCTGGCCGCCCTCGGCGTTGCCGCCCTGGGGGGCGGTGGCTACTGGTGGCTCAACCGCGGTGGCGAGAGCGCGCCGCCGGTGGTGCAGGTGCGGGATGACAGCAACACGGCGCCGACCACCGGCACCCCGTCCACGCCCGATACCCCCACGGCCACGGTAGCGACCCAGGCCACCCCGGCGACCGACGTGCAGGGCGGCGACCGCCCGCTGCTGATGGCCGGCAAGAAGACCCTCTTCGAACGCGTGCTGAGCAAGCCCGGCGCACGCTTCGCCAGCCAGGCCGGTGGCCAGGGCGACGGCGAGGCGGTGCCGGCCTTCTCGGTGTTCTACGTGTATGCCCGCCAGGTGGTGAACGGCACCCCCTGGGTGGAAGTGGGCGCCTCCAGCGATGGCCACCGCGACGGCTGGCTGCCCCTGGACAAGGTCAGCGACTGGAAGCAGAGCCTGGTGCTGAAGTTCACCGAGCGTTCGGGCCGTTCGCCGGTGATGTTCCTGCGTGATGCCAACCAGGTGGAGCAGTTCCTCATGGACTCGGCCAAGGCCCGCAACGCGGTGCACCAGGCCCAGTTCGGCGACGCCACCGACCCCGAGCTGGTGGCCATCGAGCCGCCGGCCAGCGCCGTGCCCCAGGACCAGTTCTACCTGCTGCCGATCTTCGACGCGCGGGAGAGCTTCGACAGCAACGGCCAGCCGGTGCAGGTGCTCAACGTCGCCTCCATCGACCCGGGCGACACCCCGCGCAAGCAGGGTGACGGCAAGCCCGCCGCAGCGGCCTCGTCGGACGCCTTCCGCACCGGCATCGTGCTGGTGGTGGACACCTCCGTTTCCATGCAGCCCTACATCGACCGCGTGCGTGATGTGGTCCACCAGCTCCACGGCGAGATCGCCGCGCGGGGCGAGCTGGACAGCGTCAGCTTCGGCATGGTCGGGTTCCGCAACAACACCGACAAGACGCCGGGCCTGCAGTACACCGCCAAGACCCTGGTCAGCCTGGAGGAGGGCCGCGACCCGGCGCGCTTCCTGGAACTGGCCCAGCAGGTCAAGGCCACCAACGTCTCCAGCCACGACTTCAACGAAGACGCCTTCGCCGGCGTGATGCAGGCCGTCGACGGCATGGACTGGAGCGGCTACGGCGGCCGCCTGATCCTGCTGGTCAGCGATGCCGGCGCACTGCGCAAGAGCGACCCGCTGGGCCAGACCCACATGAACGAGGCCGAGGTGCGCGAAGCGGCGCTGCGCAAGCAGATCAAGATCTACGCCCTGCACCTGAAGACCGACGCCGGCAAGAAGAACCACGGCTTCGCCGAGCAGCAGTACCGCGTGCTCACCGCCGACGCCAACCCGCAGATCGGCGACCTGTACATCCCCGTGGGCGGCGGCGACGTGAAGAAGTTCGGCGAGAGCGTCAACGAGATCGCCAGCACCTTCGCCGACCTGGTGCACAAGGTGCGCAGCAACGCCGAGCTGGAGGCGCCCACCGGCGGCGCCAGCATCGCCGCCAAGACCGAGGCGGTGGGCTACGCCATGCACATGGACTTCCTCGGCCACCGCAACCAGGCCCGTGCCCCGCAACTGGTCACCGCCTGGACCTCCGATCGCGACCTGACCAACCCGCAGCTGCCGGCCTTCCAGGTCTGTGCGCTGCTCACCAAGCTGCAGCTCAACGACCTGCAGCAGGCGCTCAAGGTGATCGTCGACGCCGCGCGCCGCACCCAGAGCTCGCCCAAGGACTTCTTCCAGGAAATCGCCAGCGCCAGCGCCTACATGAGCCGCGACCCGGCCAAGCTGACCCAGGGCGGCAACCTGGCCGAGAGCGGCCTGCTGGGCGAGTACCTGGACGGCCTGCCGTACCGCAGCAAGGCGCTGAACATGAGCCAGGACCTGTGGCTGTCGCTGTCGGTGGCCGAGCAGGAAGACTTCATCGACGAGCTGGAATCGAAGATCCGCCTCTACGAGACCTTCCACAACGACACCGCCAACTGGGTGCGCTTCGGCGACGCCGCCCCCGGTGACGCCCTCTACCGCGTGCCGCTGTCGACGCTGCCCTGATGCTGCGCATCCGCGACCTGCGCAAGACGCGCGGGCAGGGCAGCCAGCGCTACAGCCTGGAGATCCCCCGGCTGGACCTGCGCGGCGGCCAGCGCCTGGCCCTGGTCGGCCCCAGCGGCAGCGGCAAGAGCACCGTGCTCGACCTGCTGGCCCTGGTGCTGTCGCCGGAACCGGGCGCGCTGATGGAGTTCGACGACGCCGGCAGCCAGCACGACCTCGCCGCGCTCTGGCGTGACGGCCGGCAGGACGCCCTGGCGGCCCTGCGCGGTCGCGCCATCGGCTACGTGCTGCAGACCGGTGGACTGCTCGGTTACCTCGACGTGGCCGGCAACATCGGCTTGCCTCGGCGTCTGCTGGGCCTGCCGGAGAACGGCAGCGTCGAGCGCCTGGCCAAGCAGCTGGAGATCGCCGACCAGCTGCACAAGCGCCCGGCGGCACTCTCCGTCGGCCAGCGCCAGCGGGTCGGCATCGCCCGTGCCCTGGCGCACCAGCCGCGCCTGCTGCTGGCCGACGAGCCCACCGCCTCGCTGGACCCGCTCAACGCCGAGCGGGTCATGCACCTGTTGGTGGAGCAGGCCGAGTACCGCGAGTTGTGCCTGGTGGTGGCCACCCACGACCACGCCCTGGCCGAACGCGCCGGGCTGGTGCCGCTGCCTATCGGCCTGCAGCGCGGCGCTGATGGTGGCGTCACCGCGACCCTGGCGGAGGCCCGCTGATGCGCGGCGCGCTGCTGGCCGGCCTGGCCTGGGACGACTACCGCGACGAGGCGCGCCTGTCGCTGTGCGCGGTGCTGGCGCTGGTGGCCGTGGTGGCGCCCTTGCTGGTGCTGTTCGGCCTCAAGCACGGCCTGGTCAGCACCCTCACCGAGCGCCTGGAGCGTGACCCGGCCGTGCGCGAGGTGATCCCCCTGGGCGGTGCGCGGTTCAGCCTGGCGGGCATCGCCGAGCTGGCGGCCCGGCCCGACGTGGCCTTCGTGGTGCCCCGCACCCGGCAGATCGCTGCCACTGCCGACCTCTACGCCGACGACAGCGCGCAGCCGCTCACCGTGGAGATGGTTCCCAGCGCCGAGGGCGACCCGCTGGTGAATGCCGCGCAATTGCCCGGCGCCGACGAGGTGGTGCTCAGCCAGCGCGCCGCCGAGCGCCTCGGGGTGCAGGCCGGGGCGCTGCTCACCGCCGCCTTCGGCCGCGCCAGCAACGGCCAGCCGGAATTCCAGCGCACGCGCCTGCGGGTCAAGGCGGTGCTGCCCCTGGAGGCCTACCCACGCCCGGCACTGTTCGCCCGGCTCGACCTGCTGGAAGCGGTGGAGGACTACCGCGACGGCCTGGCCGTGCCGCGCTTCGGCTGGCCGGGCGTCGAGGCCGGCGCCACGCGGGCGCGGGTCTACCCCGGTTTCCGTCTCTACGCCCGCGACCTGGATGCGGTGGAGCCGCTGCGGCTGTACTTCGCCGAGCGCGGCCTGGAGGTTTCCACCCAGGCCCAGGCCATCGCCCAGGTGCGCGCCCTGAGCCGCAACCTGACCCTGGTGTTCTGGGTCATCGCGGCGCTCGCCCTGGCCGGCGCCTTCGCCGCCATGGCGGCGAGCACCCTGGCGGCGGTGGAACGCAAGCGCCGCGACCTCTCGGTGCTGCGCCTGCTGGGCTTCCCGACCTTCGGCCTGGTGCTGTTCGTGGTGCTCCAGGCGCTCTATACGGGGCTGATCGCCCTGGTGCTCGCCGGCCTGCTGTACCTGGCGGCCGAGAGTGGCTTGAACCAGCTGTTCCAGTCGGCCGAGGGCGAACAGGCCTGCCGGCTGGAACTCTCCCATTACCTGCTGGCGCTGCTGGCGACCCTCGGCTGCAGCGCCCTGGCCGCTGCCACCGGTGGGTGGCGCGCGGCCCGCATCGAAGCCTCGGAAGGACTACGTGATGTCTAAGCTGCTGACAGTCGCATTTTCACTGTCCCTGGTCGCCGCCGTGGCCCAGGCCGACCCGGACCCGCTCTACAACCCCAAGCCGATGGACGACGACGTGCTGCTGCCGTTGCCCTGCGAGGGGCACATGGCCTTCCGCTACGTCTACGTGCTGGCCAAGGGCGCACTGGACGACCGCGAGGTGAGCCTCGGCTACCCCTTCAGCGAAGGCGAGACGGGCTACCAGCAGTCGTTCATCTCCGGCTACCGGCGCGACTACATCAACGGCCAGTTCACCCTCAACGACCTGCCCAAGCCCTGGCAGGCGAAGGTCGGCCCCGGCCTGCCCAAGCCGGAGAAGGGCACGCTGCTCAAGCCCATGCTGTATTTCGTCGGCAAGTACGAGGTGACCCAGCGCCAGTACGACCTGGTGATGGCCCAGGCGCCGTCCCTGGCCGGCCAGGGCGAGCCGCCGGCGTGCGAGCCGGCCCAGCCGGGCATGGCGGCGCGGCTGCCGAAGGTCAACCTGTCGCACTTCGACGCCGAGCGCTTCGCCGCCGTCTACAGCGCTTGGCTGCTGAAGAACCACCGCGACCTGCTGCCGGTCAGCGGCCGGGGCACCAAGGCGGAAGAGGGCGGGGTCGCATTCGTGCGCCTGCCCACCGAAGTGGAATGGGAATACGCCGCCCGTGGCGCCCATGCCGTCAGCCGCCAGGAGCTGGAAGCCCGGCTGTTCCCGCGCAAGCAGGAAGGTGCCGAGGGGGACGGCCCGCTGGCCGACTGGGCGGTGTTCAACCAGGTGGCCGGCGGCACCGGCCAGGCGGCGCGGCTGTTGCCGGTGGGCCTGAAGAAGCCCAACCCGATCGGCCTGTTCGATGTGATCGGCAACGCCGCGGAGATGGTCCAGGAGTCCTTCCAGCTGGTGCATGCGGGGCGTCGCCAGGGAACCTACGGCGGCTTCGTGGTCAAAGGCGGCAACTACCTGGAAGGTGAAATGACGTTGTTCACCGGCATGCGCCGCGAGTACCCCCTGTTCGCCGCCGACGGCACCGAGCAGCGCAACGAGACCACGGGCTTTCGCGTGGCCATCGGCGCACTCTCGGCCCCGCGCTCGCGCTACAAGGAGCTGTTCGAGCAATGGAAGGCCGAAGGCCGCTCCTCGTCCCTCACCGACGAGATCAGCGAAGACCAGGACCCCACCCGACTGCTCGACAGCGTGATCGCCAGCAGCACCGACCCGGAGCTGCAGGGGCGCCTGGCGCTGGTCAACGAGGAGCTCAAGCGCAACATCTCGCTGATCGCGAAACAGCGTGAGGAGGCCGCGGGCAACCTGATACAGTCCGCCGCCCTGGTGGCCGAGACCATCAACAACTACAACATCCGCCTGACCAACCTGAAGAAGAGCCGCGACCAGGCCCAGGCGGCCAAGGACGAGAACGCCGCCAAGCTCTACGAGAGCGCGATGACCAACGGACGTACGGCGCTCGACGGCGCCCTGGCGATCTATATTGACAACCTGGCCACCGGCACCCGCTATACCGACGCGGTGATCCAGGCGCAGTTCCAGCGAACCAAGGAGGAACTCAACCGAAACCCGGTATTGGGCAAGAGCCTCGTGAACCGGGCCACGCTTTTCGTCAAGCATGTCAGCCAATATCGGCAACAGCGCAAGGCGGACAAGGACGTGATTCTGAAAGAACTGCTCGGCCCCTGAGCGTCGGTCGGCAACGACCCGGTACCCAGGCAGGGCACAGGGATGAAGATCAGGCGGACGACCGTGCGTTCGCATGAACCAGGACAACTCATAGAACGAGAGCAATGACCATGGCTATGGCTACTCCACGCAACATTCCGGCTTTCTCCGCGGTGCGCACTGCGCTGATCACCGCCGTCACCTGCACCAGCGTCCTGCTCACCGGCTGTGCCGGCATGGGGTCGCCCAGCTCCAAGGTTGCCGCCACCACCAAGGCGGAGTACTACCCGCAGTGCTACCAGCCGGTGAGCCAGCTGCGTGCCTCCGACCAGGCAGTGACCCAGTCCGTGGCCACCGGCGCCATCGCCGGCGGTGTGATCGGCGCTCTGGCGGGCGGCCTGTCCAGTGACGAGCACGCCGGTCGCAACGCCCTGATCGGTGCCGCCGGTGGCGCACTGGTGGGTGGTGCAGCCGGTTACTACACCGCGCGCCAGCAGCAGATCGCCGACGACAACGCGCGCATCGCCTCCTACGCCGCCGACATTGACAGCAGCAGCGGCGAACTGGACCGCAGCATCCGCTACGCCAGCGCCGCCCAGAGCTGCTACCAGCGCGAATTCAACAACCTGATGAGCGCCCGCAAGTCGAAGAGCATCAGCGACAGCGAAGGTCGCCTGCGCATGGCCGAGATCGTGGCCGGCCTGCAGGAAACCAACGCCCTGATGGCTGCCGTGGACGGCCGTGCCGGCGAGAACATCAACACCTACACCCAGGCCTACGAGCGTGACCTGCAGACCGTGGGCGTCGAGCGCCAGACCGTGACCCAGGTGGTCGCCGCCGAGAACCCGGTGAGCGTCGCCAGCCAGGGCGGCAAGGCCACCGGCACCAAGGCGTCCGGAAGCAAAACTTCCACCAGCAAGGCGTCCACCACCAAGACCGGCACCAAGGCGACCACCGCCGCCGCGAAGAAGGTGCCGAAGGAAGCCGTGGCCACCGAGCGCACCCTGCAGAAGGCCGAGGCCAAGCGTGCCGAAAGCCAGAAGGTCGCCAGCCAGGGCGCGACCATGGTCAGCGACGTGTGCAACAGCCCCGATATGGGTGACTGGGCGCCGGCCAGCTGCTCCAAGGCCTGAGTGTGAGTGGCGGGCCTTTGGCGGCCCGCCCTTTGGCCGCTGCCTGCGTGCAGGAGGTTTGCATGCAGGCAGCGGGATAGGCGGGTTGGGGTGAGTGTCAGGGTGTTTGTTGCGAGTGCTGCTTGAGAATCTCGTACAGCTCTTCTTTCAGTTTGAGTTTCTGTTTTTTCAGGTCTCTTACTTCGTTGCTGTAATCACTGGCGTTGTGTTTTTCCAGTTTCGTTATCTCCTCATCCAACGCATTGTGCTGGTCGAACTTCTTCTGGAAGTGAGCATCGGTGTGTTTGAGTTTCGTGATCAGCGTTCTGTATTCGGGAAACATGGACGGCGAATCTCCTGGGTTCGTTTGAGGGCAGCTGTTACCACGCTATGCCTTCGCCACCGAGGATTTGCTGACCCTTGTCAACGTGCCCATTTCCAATGAGGCTGTATTCGTCACTCTTAGTGGGTTCTGCTCGGGTTGGTGCGGCTGTGCCGGTCCTGTAGGGTTGCGCACGGAGAATGGCTCCTCCTGAGTCCATCGCCTGATTTCTTTTGGTAAAGCCATGGCATTGCTCGACTTCCTCTTCAACCGCAAGCCCTCGCCGGATGCCTTCGCCGCGCTGTTCGAGTCCGCGGCCCGCAAGGCCGGCTTCAAGGGCGAGATGCACTACAGCCCCCGCGACTTCCGCCTCAACTACGGCGAGAGCGCCTTCTTCAACCTGCACAACGCCTACCGCGAGTACTGCAACGCTCGGGGGCCGGGCCGGCGCAAGGCGCTGCAGGGCTACATCGCCGCCTTGTGCGACAACCAGCGTTCCCTGGTCATGCCGCTGGACGAGGCACGCCCGCTGCTGCTGCCGGTGGTGCGCAGCCTCGGCACCCTGGAAGAGGTGCGCCTGCACCACGTGCGCACCGACGGCCACGACAATGACTTCCACCCGGCCTACCTGCCCCTGGGCATGGACGCTGCCGTGCTGCTGGCCATCGACCACCCCGAGTCCACCGCCACCCTGGTGAAAGGGCCGGACCGCAGCTGGGACATCCGCCTGGAGGAGGGCATCGCCATCGCCCTCACCAACCTGCGCGACACCACCGCAGACAGCTTCATCCAGCCGGCACCCGGGGTCTTCCAGGGCGCCTGGGGCGACGGCTACGACACCAGCCGCATCCTCCTGCCCGACGTGCTCGAGCGGCTGCCGCTCAAGGGCCGCCCGGTGTTCATGATCCCCACCCGCGACGTGCTGCTGGTCACCGGCGACCGCGACGGGCATGGTCTGGCCAGCCTGGTGACGCTCAGCCTGGAGGCGATGGAGAAGGGTCGGATCCTCTCGGCGGGCCTGTACTGCTACGAAAACGCCAAGGTAGTGCCCCACAGCGTGCACAACCCATTGCTCCAGGCCAGCCTGGAACGGCTGCGCAAGCTCTACACCAAGAGCGAGTACGACGCCCAGAAGCAGTCACTGGACCTGATCAACGAAGACAACGCCGTGGACATCTTCGTCGCCAGCTACCTGCTGTTCGCCAGCCAGCAGGACCCGGAGCAGCTGTTCTCCCTCAGCACCTGGACCCGTGGCGTCGACACGCTGCTCCCGGTCACCGAGCGCCTCATGCTGGTCCGCCCCGAAGGCGACACCGGCAACGCCCAGACCCGCATGGTCGCCTGGGACCAGGCCCTGGAACTGCTGGGCGAGTACCTGGAGCCCGTGCCCGGCTACTACCCACCGCGTTACCGCACCCTGGGCTTCCCCGAACCGAGCCGCGCCGAGCTGCTGGACGAGCTGAGCTGACGCGCAACCCCCAGGCCACGTCCAATCGGCCACTCAAAAAAATCCCGCACCCGAGTGGCTCGGGGCGGGATGAAATGCCGACCGGGGGGCGGTCGGGCAAGGGCAACACTCAGGCCTGGGGCTGCCAGCCGCCGCCGAGGGCCTTGTAGATGGCGACGATGCCGCTGTAGAGCTCCACTTCGGCCTGGGCCTGGGCGTCTTCGGCGGCCAGGCGTTCGCGTTCGGCGTCCAGCAGCACGAGGAAGTCCACGGTGCCTTCGCGGTAGCGCACGGCGGCCTGTTCGGCGGCTGCGCGGGTGGCTTCCGACTGGCGCACCAGGGCGACCAGGCGTTGCTGGCGCTTGCCGTAGTCGCTGAAGGCGTTCTCGGACTCTTCCAGGGCCAGCAGCACCTGCTGTTCATAGCTGGCCAGGGCGCCGTCGGCCTCGGCTTCGGCGCCGCGCAGGCGGGCGCGGACGCTGCCGAGGTCGAAGGCGGCCCAGCTGATGGTGGGCGCCACGCCCCAGGCGCGAGCGGCGGAGGAGCCGATCTGCGAGCCGCGTCCGGCGGTGAAGCCGAGGAAGCCGGAGAGGCTGACCCGGGGGAACAGATCCGCCGTGGCCACGCCGACGTTGGCGGTGGCAGCGGCCAGGCGCCGTTCGGCGGCGGCGACATCCGGGCGGCGACGCAGCAGTTCGGCGGGGTCGCCGATGGGCAGTTGCTTGGCGATCACCGGCAGCGGCTTGGGCGACAGGTCCACGCTGAGTTGGTCCGGGCGCTGGCCGAGGAGGGTGGCGATGCGGTTGCGGGCGCGGCTGGCGATGGCCTGCAGTTGCGGCAGGGTGGCTTCGGTGGCGGCCAGGCGGCCGTCGGCGCGCAGCACGTCCAGCTCGCTGCCGACGCCGGCGTCGCGCAGTTGCTCGGTGAGGCCACGGGACTCCTGCTGGTTCTTCAGGTTTTCGCGGGCGATGCCCTCGCGCAGCTGGGCGCCGCGCAGGGTGCCGTAGGCGTCCACCAGTTCGGCGATGAGGCTGACCTGCAACTGCTGCAGGTCGGCCTGGGCGGCGCCGGCTTCGGCGTCGCTGGCCTCGATCTGGCGCTGGATGCGGCCGAACAGGTCCAGTTCCCAGGCCATGTCCAGGCCCAGGTCGTAGCGCTCGGTGGTCACCCGGTCCTCGGTCTGGCCGGGCTGCTGGGCCTTGCCGCCCTGAGCGGCGGCGCGGCTGGTGATCACCGGCAACTGATCGTTGCCGACGTCGTCACGGATGGCACGGGCAGCGCGCAGGCGGGCGAAGGCCACGCGCAGCTCGCGGTTCTGTTCGAGGGACTGCTGCACCAGCTGGTTCAGGGTCGGGTCGTCGAACTGCTGCCACCAGAGGCTCTCGAAGTGCGAACGGTCGACCGGGGTGGCCTCGGCCGAGGCGAGCCGCGCGGGCTCGCTCTCGGGGGCCTTGTAGTCCGGGCCCACGGCACAGGCGGATAGCGCCAGTGCCAGCAGGGCAGGGGCGAATGCCTTGTTGATCATGCGTGCAGTTCCTTGAGTTTCTGGGCCTTGGCCGCCTTGCGCGCTTCACCTTTCTCGACGAAGCCGCGGATCAGCACATAGAACACCGGGGTCAGCAGCAGGCCGAAGAAGGTCACGCCGATCATCCCGCTGAACACCGCGACGCCCATGGCGTGGCGCATTTCCGCGCCGGCACCGGAGGACAGCACCAGGGGCACCACGCCCATGATGAAGGCGATGGAGGTCATCAGGATCGGGCGCAGACGCAGGCGGCAGGCTTCCAGCACCGCGGCCAGGCGGTCGAGGCCTTCTTCCTGTTTCTCCTTGGCGAACTCGACGATGAGGATGGCGTTCTTGCACGCCAGGCCCACCAGTACGATCAGGCCGATCTGGGTGAAGATGTTGTTGTCGCTGCCGGCGAGGATCACCCCGACGATGGCGGAGAACAGCACGGTCGGAACGATCAGGATCACCGCCAGCGGCAGGCTCCAGCTTTCGTACTGGGCGGCCAGCACCAGGAAGGCCAGCAGCACGCAGAGCGGGAAGATGAAGATCGCGGTGTTGCCGGCGAGGATCTGCTGGTAGGTCAGGTCCGTCCACTCGTAGGTCATGCCGTTGGGCAGTTCTTCCTTGAGCAGCTTGGCGATGGCGTCCTCGGCCTGGCCGGAGCTGTAGCCGGGGGCGGCAGCGCCGTTGATCTCGGCGGTGATGAAGCCGTTGTAGTGCATGACGCGGTCCGGGCCCGAGCTGTTGTCGACCTTGACGAAGGTGGACAGCGGGATCATCTCGCCCCGGTTGTTGCGCACCTTCAGCTGGCCGATCTGCTCGGGCTCCAGGCGGAACGGTTGGTCAGCCTGGACGTTGACCTGGTAGGTGCGGCCGAAGCGGTTGAAGTCGTTGGCGTACAGCGAACCCAGGTACACCTGCATGGTGTCGAAGATGTCGCTGATGGCCACGCCGTGGGTCTTGGCCTTCTCGCGGTCGATGGCGGCATCCACCTGGGGCACGTTGACCTGGTAGCTGGTGAACACCGACATGGGGTTCAGCTCCTGCAGCTGGCGCGCCTTGGCGATGATGTTCTGGGTCTGCTTGTACAGCTCCTCGTAGCCCAGCCCGCCACGGTCCTCCACCTGCAGGCGGAAGCCGCCGATGGTGCCGAGGCCCTGCACGGGCGGCGGCGGGAAGATGGCGATGTAGGCGTCCTGGATCCCGGCGAACTCCTGGTTCAGCGCGGCGGCGATGGCCCCGGCGGACATGGACGGGTCCTTGCGCTCATCGAAGGGCTTGAGCGGGGTGAACACGATGCCGCTGTTGGGGCTGTTGGTGAAGCCGTTGATCGACAGGCCGGGGAAGGCCACGGTGTTCTCCACGCCCGGGTGCTTGGCGGCGATCTCGGACATGCGCTTGATCACCGCTTCGGTGCGGTCCAGGGTCGCGGCGTCCGGCAGCTGGGCGAAGGCCACCAGGTACTGCTTGTCCTGCTGCGGCACGAAGCCGGTGGGGGTGCTGGAGAAGCCCAGGTAGCCGCCCAGCAGCAGGCCGCCGTAGACCAGCATGGCGATGCTGCTGCCGCGCAGCACACGGCGCACGGTACCGACGTAGCCCTTGCCGGCGCGGTCGAAGAAGCGGTTGAACGGGCCGAACAGCCAGCCTCCGAAGAGCCGGTCCAGCAGGCGCGAGAAGCGGTCCTTGGGTGCGTGGTGGTCCTTCAGCAGCACGGCGGCCAGGGCCGGCGACAGGGTCAGGGAGTTGAACGCCGAGATCACCGTGGAGATGGCGATGGTCAGCGCGAACTGCTGGTAGAACTGCCCGGTGAGGCCGGAGATGAAGGCGGTGGGCACGAACACCGCGCACAGCACCAGGGCGGTGGCGACGATGGGGCCGGTCACTTCCTTCATGGCCTGGCGGGTGGCCTCCACCGGCGACTTGCCGAGGCCGATGTTCCGCTCGACGTTCTCTACGACCACGATGGCGTCGTCCACCACGATGCCGATGGCCAGCACCAGGCCGAACAGCGACAGGGCGTTGAGGGAGAAGCCGAACAGGTGCATCACTGCGAAGGTGCCGATCAGCGACACCGGCACGGCGGCCAGCGGGATGATCGAGGCGCGCCAGGTCTGCAGGAACAGGATCACCACCAGCACCACCAGCACGATGGCTTCGAGCAGGGTGTGCACCACCGCCTCGATTGAGCCGCGCACGAAGATGGTCGGGTCATAGACGATTTCGTAGTCCATGCCCTGGGGGAAGCCCTGCTTCAGCTCGGCCATGCGCTGGCGCACCGCATCGGAGATGGCGATGGCGTTGGAGCCAGGGCGCTGGAACACCGGGATGGCCACCGCCGGCTGGTTGTTCAGCAGCGAGCGCAGGGCGTACTGGTTGGAGCCCAGCTCGACCCGGGCGATGTCCCGCAGGCGGGTGATTTCGCCGTCGTCGCCGGCGCGGATGATGATGTTCTCGAACTCTTCCTCGGTGACCAGGCGGCCCTGGGTGTTGATCGAGAGCTGGAAGCTGTTGCCGGCATCCGACGGCGGTGCGCCGAGGGCACCGGCGGCGACCTGGCGGTTCTGTTCGCGGATGGCGTTGACCACGTCAGTGGCGGTCAGGTTGCGCGAGGCCACCTTGTTCGGGTCCAGCCACACGCGCAGGGAGTAGTTGCCCATGCCGAACAGCTGCACGTCGCCCACGCCGTCCAGGCGCGCCAGCTCGTCCTTGACGTTGAGCGCGGCGTAGTTGGACAGGTAGAGCATGTCGTAGCGCTGATCCGGCGAGGTCAGGTGCACCACCATGGTCAGGTCCGGGGAGGCCTTGTCCACGGTCACGCCGAGCCGCTGCACTTCGGTGGGCAGGGTGGGCATGGTGCGGGTGACGCGGTTCTGCACCTGCACCTGGGCGTTGTCCAGGTCGGTGCCGAGGGCGAAGGTCACGGTGAGGGTGAGCTTGCCGTCGTTGGTGGACTGGGAGGACATGTAGAGCATGCCTTCCACGCCGACGATGGCCTGCTCCAGCGGCGAGGCCACGGTTTCACCGATCACCTTGGGGTTGGCGCCGGGGAAGTTGGCGCGCACCACCACCGTGGGCGGCACCACTTCCGGGTATTCGCTGATGGGCAGCTGGAACAGCGAGATGGCGCCGCCGATCAGGATCAGCAGCGACAGCACGGCGGCGAAGATCGGCCGCTTGATGAAGAACTGGGAAAAATTCATGGCGTACTACCTCAGCCGCGCGGGCTGACGGAGGGTTTTGCGTTCTGTTCGGCCACGCGCGGGGCATCGCGGCCTTCCACCGAGCGGCGCAGGTCGTCCAGGCGGGCGAGGGTCTTGTCGTCGGCCATGGGCACCGCCTGCGGGTCCACGGTGGCGCCGGGCATGGCGCGCTGCAGGCCGTTGACGACGATCTTCTCGCCCTTGGCGAGGCCCGTGCGGATGATGCGCAGGCCTTCCACCTTCGGGCCCAGCTCCACCGGGCGGTAGCTCACGGTGTTGTTGTCGCCCAGCACCAGCACGTACTTCTTGCCGAGGTCGGTGCCGATGGCTTCGTCCTTCACCAGGGCGGCGGGGTAGGTGTCGCTGCCCACCAGCTTGACCCGGGCATAGAGGCCGGGGGTGAACTGGCCGTCGGCGTTGTCGAACACGGCGCGGCCACGGATGGTGCCGGTGCGCGGGTTGACCTGGTTGTCGAGGAAGTCCAGCTGGCCCTGGTGCGGGTTGCCGGCCTCGCTGGACAGGCCCAGGTACACCGGGCTGGCGCCACGGGCGTCGGCGCCGGCCTTGCGGGCCAGCTCCACGTACTTGAGGAACACGCGCTCGTCGGCGTCGAAGTAGGCGTAGACCTTGTCGGTGGAGACCACGGAGGTCAGCAGCGATTCGCCGGCGTTGACCAGGTTGCCTTCGGTGATCTCGGCACGGCTGACGCGGCCGTCGATGGGCGCGGTGACGCGGGTGAAGCCGAGGTTGAGGCGGGCGTTGTCCAGTTGCGCCTGGATCGCGGCGACATTGGCCTGGGCCTCGGCGGCGGCGCTGGTGCGGGCGTCGGCCAGCTCGGCGGAGATGGCGTTGCTCTGGCGCAGGCGGTCACCACGGCGGGCTTCGTTCTGGGCGCGGTTGAGGCCGGCGCGGGCCTGCTGCAGCTGGGCTTCCAGGCGTTTCACTTCGGCCTGGAAGGGGCGCGGGTCGATCTGGAAGAGCAGGTCGCCCTTCTTCACCAGGCCGCCTTCGTGGAAGGCCACCTTGTCGATGTAGCCGGAGACGCGGGGACGGATCTCGACGGATTCGGGGGCTTCCAGGCGCCCGGTGAATTCATCCCATTCGTTGATCGGCTGCTGCAGCACTTCGGCAACGCTGACCTTGGCGGCGGCCTGGTTCATCGGGGCCTCGGGCGTCTTGCCGCAGGCCGCGAGCACCAGCATTGCGGCGAGGGTAAGGCCGGTGCGCCAGGGTTTGTGGGGGGTCTGTTCCATGTGTAGCTCCGCCAGTTGGACTTGTGAGTGGGCGGAGTCTGCGTCGCGGGGCTGAGCGGAACGAATCGAACGCTACGAAGGTGACTATCACTCTCAGTGATGAATGGTTCCGGGAGCGCCTCCGGGCGTCGCCGGAGGCACTGGCATCAGTGCCCCGGCTCCACCAGCAGGCGGGCGCGGGCGAGGGCGTCGGGGTTCACTTCAAGGCCCAGGCGGGTGACCCGGGCGCCGGCCCGCTCCACGCTCTGCAGCCAGCCCAGCAGGGCGTCGAGGCTGCCTTCAAGGGTGAGGTGGATGGCGCCGCCGGCTTCGTTGTCCATGCGCTCGATGTTCAGCTGCGCTTCGGCGCCGGAGCGGGCCAGCAGGCCGGGCAGGGCCTTGGCGTCCAGGCTGGCGCGGGGGGCGCTGGCGGGCAGGCGGGTGAGGTCGAAGCGCAGCATCTGCGCCTGCTGGTACTGCTGCTGGGCGTGCTGCAGGGCGGCACGCTCCGGTTGCAGGAGCAGGGTCCAGGCCAGCACGGGGGTGAGGAACAGCACGAGCAGCAGCAGGGCGCGGCGTTCACGGGGTGGCAACTGGTCCCAGCGCTGGCGCAAAGGGGCGGTGAGGGTGGCGGGCGACATGGGGGCTCCTCGGGTCAGGGGGTGGCGATCTGCAGGCGCGCGCTGACGCCCTGGGCGTCACGGGCGCCGGCGTCGGACTGCACCGCCAGGCCCTGGCCGGTGAGCCCTTCGCGCAGGCGTTCGAGGTCGGCGAAGGAAGCGCTGCCGACCCGCAGGGTCCAGCCTTCGCCAGCCTGGTAGTCGAGCCGCTGGACCTTGGCCAGGGCGCCGCCGCCGGCACTCCAGGTGCGCGCCAGGTGCTCCAGGCTGCGGGCCAGGTCGGCGTCGGGCTGATCGGCCTTGGCCAGGCGGGCGCGCACCTGGCGCTCCAGGTCCACCACGCGGGGCTCGTCGGGCACGCGGGCCTGCCACTGGGCGAGGTTCTCGGCCTCCAGGGTGGCGGTGGCCTGCTCCAGGGCCTGGCGCTGCATGCGGTCATGCAGCCATTGGCCGCTGCCGGCGAGCACCAGCAGCAGGGCCAGGGTGCCCCAGGGCATGGCACGGCGGTCGCCACCGGCGAACTCGCCCTGGCGCAGGTCGATGGCCTGGCGGCTGCCTTCGGCCAGCAGCGCCCAGGGTTCGTCTTCCCGCTGCTGCAGGTCGCTGGGCAGCAGCGCGGCGCTGGCGGCCAGGGTTTCGTCGTCCAGGGCATCGCAGAGGCCGGGGGCGCCGCCCACCAGCCAGCGACCGGCACAGCGCAGGGCCAGGGGTTGGCCGGGGGGCAGGCAGTCGGCGTCGAGGTGGATGCGCCGGGGCGTCAGCCCCACGGCGGACAGGCGTTCCAGGCAGGCGCTGAGCCAGGCGCGGTCGAGGGCGATCACCCGGCACTGGCGACCCTGTTGCAGCGGCCCCTGGGCCAGGTGCAGGCGGTCCAGGTCGTCCAGCAGGCGTTCTTCCAGGGCGGAGCGCACCGCTTGGCGCAGCCAGCGACCGCTGCGCGCCGGGACCTCGACGCTGTGCAGGCTGGCAGCCTCGGCGGGCAGCAGCAGGGTCAGGGCGTGGCCGGCCAGTGCCTCGGCGGCCTGCTCCAGGTTGCCCTGGGCGGGGGCGCCGGTGGCCGTCCACCAGGTGGCGGGGCTGTCGGCGGCGGGGGTGGACAGGTGGAGCCAGGCGTGCACG
>NZ_JYFT01000036.1:160238-161501 GCF_000931385.1 Pseudomonas sp. FeS53a | reverse complement strand
TGTACAGACCGGAGACATAGCTGACAGGTGTGCGGAGACATGGTTGACACTTTCCGGCAAGCCAGCCTTGCCGGGTAACGACCATGCCTTGGAACACGAGAGACGCTATGAGCCTAAAAGCAGAGTTCATTGCCCTGGCACTTCTTCCCGACAGCAACCGAAGGGAGCTGTGCCGCCGTTTCAACATCAGCCCGCAAACAGCCTACAAATGGCTAAAGCGATATGTCGCGGAAGGTGCTGCGGGTTTACAGGAGCAATCCCGGCGACCGCGCAGTAGCCCTCGGCAAGCGYCTGCAGAGATCGAGGCGCAAGTGGTGGCCCTTCGACGAGCACATCCAGCCTGGGGTGGGCGCAAGATCAGTCATGCTCTGGGCTGTTGCGTTGCGCCCAGTACCGTGACGAACATCTTGCACCGCAACAACTTGGTCGAGTCGCCTGCATCGGAAGCGAAGAAGCCCTGGCAGCGCTTTGAGCACGAAGCGCCTAACGACCTTTGGCAAATGGACTTCAAAGGGCACTTCCAAACCCACCAAGGCCAATGCCATCCCCTGACGCTGATCGACGACCACTCTCGTTTCAGCCTCGCCATTCAGGCGTGTGCCAATGAGAGACGGCAGACAGTTCAGGAGCGCCTGATAGAAGTGTTCAGGCGATACGGCTTGCCAGAGAGAATCAACACCGACAATGGCGCACCTTGGGGCTCCCCGCGTAACCCTGGCGAGCTTTCGGAGCTTGGCGTCTGGTTGGTCAGCCTGGGAATTAGGCTGAGCTTCAGCCGTCCCTACCATCCGCAAACCAATGGCAAGGATGAGCGTTTCCACCGATCCCTCAAACTGGAAGTTCTCAAGGGTCGGCATTTCCATGATCTGGCTGAAGCCCAATCAGCCTTTGATCGCTGGCGGGAGATCTACAACCAGCAGCGTCCGCATGAGGCCCTGTCTTACCAGGTTCCTATCAACCGCTATCGGACGAGCCCCTGGAAGTATCCCGAACAACCAACAGAGTTCGAATACGGTCTGGATGATGTGCTGGCGAAGGTCTACCACAGCCGTTTCCGCTTCAGAAAACGCTACTTCCGCATTGCCAAGGGATTGGCTGGGAAAGTGATAGCAATACGTCCGCACTCAGATGCCGAACATTTGTTCGATGTGTACTTCTGCCACCAACTACTTCGGACCATTGACCTGAATGACCCTGAGTGCAGTCCATAATGCGTCAACCATGTCCCCGTACATGTGTCCACCATGTCTCCGGTCCGTACAG